>JAMOAX010000218.1:0-3497 GCA_039908555.1 Magnetococcus sp. DMHC-8 | reverse complement strand
CGGGGGTGCGGCCGCCTTCAATCAGGTCTGGACCGATCATGCCACGTTGTCCTACCTGTGAGGGAGGCGACCATGTTTCAATTTCAACTCAATCCGATCACCCGTCAACTCAACCTGGTTCGGGATGCCCTGGATCTGGGCAGCGCGTTTCAGGGTGTCCATGATCCTGTCGTGACCTATGCCAAGGGACAGGCGGTGTTCTCCGCAGGGGAACTTTACGTCTGCCTTCAGGCAGGCAGCGGCCATGATCCCGCATCCAGCCCTTCCTGGTGGGAGAAACTCGATCTGCGCGGACCGGCGGGACCAAGCGGAGCGGTGGGTGGGCGCTGGTGGCATGTGGACGGTCCCGCCGATCCCGACTCCGTGATCCCGGGCGGCGATCCGGGCGATCACTGCTTGCGGCTTTCCGATGGTTCGGTCTGGTATCGGGAGCCGTCCGGCTGGCTGGACACCGGTGGCATCCTGAAAGGTTCCGACGGGGTCGCAGGCGTGCAGGGACCGCAAGGCGAGCAGGGCGTCACCGGTGGTCTCGGACTCCAGGGGCCGCCAGGCCAGAAAGGGGATCCGGGCGATTCGGGACCATCCGGCGGGGTATGGTTCAGCGGCATCGGCCTGCCATCGGATGCCGTCGGCGTCCAGGGGGACCATTATCTGCGCGATACCGGCGCCATTTATTTCAAGGGCGCCAGCACCTGGAGCGACACGGGCATCAATATCCAGGGCGCTGAGGGCATCCCAGGTCCGCAAGGTCCCACCGGTCCCACCGGTCCCACCGGAGCCTTGGGACCACCAGGCCCCTCCGGTTCCGGGACCGGCGACGTGCTCAAGGCGGTCGCCGCCACGGCCAGCGATGACATTGCCCTGTTCGGCAACACCACCGGGGATCTGCTCAAGGCGAGCGGCATCCCGGCCAAGGCGATCTCCCCCAAGGTCAACGGGGCATCCAGCGCCTCCGGGGCCATCACCCTCGATCTGGCTCTGGGTGGGGTCTTCACCACCACCTTGACGGAAAACATCACCTCGGTGACCCTCTCCAATCCGCCCGCCGCCGGCATCTGCGGCACCGTCACCTGGATCGTCACCCAGCACGCCTCGGTCGCCAAGACCATCGCCCTGCCAACCGGCGGCTCCTGGGCCACCGGGGTGGCGCCGGATTTTGCCAGCTTGAGCGGAATCTATCTGCTCACCTTCAAGACCACCGATGCCGGCTCCCATTGGGTGGTCTCCAGCGCCGGCGGGGGCGGCGGGCTTTCGGGCCTCACGCCGGGCGGCGTGGTCATTGGCGGTTCGGACGGTCGGGGAACTCAGTCCGGCGCGGTTCTCCATGTGGATGCCGCAAACGGCAAGGTGGGCGTGGGGACAACCACGCCCAGCCATATGCTTTCCGTCAGTCTGTCGGCTCCGACTGTTGCCAACCAAACAGCCAATGCCAATGCGGTTTACACAGATAATGGATATCCACCGTATGCTCCAAGCTTAAGTCAGTTGACCAATTTGTCATTGGTCAATACGGACTTCGGATACAGCAGCGCCCCAGGAACGGTGGCCTTGACCTTCCCAGCGAATTACTCTTTTACGAAAATCAGGTTCTATCATGCCTATAACAATGGATCCGTTACCAGAGTTGACAGTTTTAAAGTGGTCTATCATAACGGATCGTCCTGGGTTGATTTGCCCGCGACATCTGTTTCCGAGGGGGGATCCGGGACGGGCACATCCCTCACGGCAACGGACGTTACGGGATGGGTAACCGTGGAGCTTCCAAGTACGATTGGTTCTGGTCTCGGCATTCGTGTCTTAAGCGTGTATTCCCCCGGGTTTATCGCCAATATCACGGAGATGCAGGTATGGGGATATGCCGCGTTCAATCCAAACGTGTTTGATGCCACCAGTACGGGAAAAATCGGACTCGGAACCGCGACCCCATCTGCCAAGCTGGAGGTCAACAATACCGGGGACTTCCTGTCCCAGAAGGTCTATCGGGCCGGGAGCACCGTCACCGACGCCATCGCCACCTTTCATTCCGATGTGGGCGGCACGGCCACCAAGGTGTGCGAGATCCGCACTACCGGGGGCATCTACAACGTGGGTACTGTCTACGGCGGCCTTTCGGACCGGCGCTACAAGGAGAACGTCGTTGATGCCACTCCGAAACTGGCCGACTTGTTGCGGGTAAAAGTGAGAAAATTCAACTTCATAGGCTACCCGCAATTTCCCCAGATCGGCGTCGTCGCCCAGGAGTTGGAGGAGATTTTTCCCGGTTTGGTGACCGAAACCATCGACACGGAACGGATTCCCGATCCCGGCTGGAACCCGGGAGCAGGGCAGGACGAGACGGATCGTCCGTACCTCGATCGCGACCTGGGCACCACCACGAAAGCGGTGAAATATTCGGTCTTTGTCCCCATGCTCCTCCTGGCCTTGCAGGAACTGCACGCCCTGCATCAGGAGTTGGCGGTCCGGGTGGCGGCGCTTGCCTCGCCCGATTGACCCTCTGCCGGGGTTCCGGCCCTTCCATTTCCTCTTGCCACGGGTACGGGGACCGGGTTGAACCCGGTTCCCTGGCCGGCGTGGCATTCTTGACGTGTCAGCCGATTGTCGGCGGTTTCCAACCAGGTTTGTTGCTTGACTGGTTGTTATCAAACAAAAAAATAACAAAAAAAACGTTATTGCAAGGATGGCAGGAGGTTTGCATGGTGATGCACCATTCTGGGATGCCGTTGGCTCCATGATTTCGTGTCGGAGGAAAGCAAGAGATGGAAAACAAAGACCCGATTGGCGAGCAGGGGATGATTCTGAAACAGTTGGCCGCCTTGCTGGAGTTGGATGATTCCGCGTCTCAGGGACAGCGTCAGCCCGATGGCGCGGACCTGCCGGTCGTGTTGTTCCGGGGTTTTGCCGTCACGAGCCTGATCCTTTCCACCTTGTTGGCCTTCGAATTGTGGGCCGGTTATTGATCCTTGCAAAGGAGAAGCGTGACCATGACGACGATTGAGATGCGCAATGGCCCAGAGGGGCGTTTCGGCAACGGACTGATCGCCCGCGGCTATCTCCGGCAGCCGGCGGTTTGTGCCGCTTTGCCGGAGACAACCTTGCGGGGCTGGAGTTTCGGTCTCGGACGCGGACTGACCGGGTCGCGTGTACAAGGGAGTTGGTTGCGGCTGGCCGTTATGGCGGGAGGTGTGCAATGACCTTCCACACCACTCCGGCCAGTGAACCGCTCTTTTCTTACGGTGGCAAGCGGTTGCGCGGTGTCACCGCCTATTGGTCGCAACGTCTCCCGCCCCGTTTCATCAACGCTGGGACGAGCGCATCGCTTCAGCGACAAGAAAAGCGATATCCAGACTCTGCGCTGCGTTGAGGCGCGGGTCGCAGGTGGTCTCGTAGCGTTCCACCAGATGCTCCTCCCGGATGGCGTGGGAACCACCTACGCATTCGGTGACATCATCGCCGGTCAATTCGAAATGGACCCCGCCGGGCCACACCCCTTCCGCCTG
>JAMOAX010000217.1:0-3498 GCA_039908555.1 Magnetococcus sp. DMHC-8 | reverse complement strand
TCGCCGTCCGGGCCGGGCTGATGTCACCGCAGACGGCGGTTTCCCGCCAGGGGTACGATCCCGATGTGGTGATGGCCGAGTTCAACGAGATGTACCAGATTTGGGATCTGTACAAGATTATCGTCGATATAGATGCCCGCAAGACAACAAAAAACGGGCAATCCAAGCCCATGGAGACTACCAATGCCGCATAGACACATCGATCTGCCGATGCAGGTACGGTCGGCCAACTTTGTCCCAGGAACGGTGAATGGAGAGGAGCGCACCGTCGAGATGGTCTGGTCCACCGGAGCCAGCGTGCGCCGAACCGACTGGCGGACTGGCAAGCCGTATGACGAGACCCTCTCCGTCGATGCTGCGCATGTGGACCTCTCCCGACTGAACAGCGGGGCACCCCTGTTGAACAGCCATGACGCCTCATCCCTGGAGAGCATTCTGGGGGTGGTGGAACGGGCCTGGATTGCCAACGGAGAAGGCCGCGCTACTGTGCGCTTTTCCAGTCGGGACGGGGTTGCCGCCATCTTCAAGGATGTCCAGGAGGGCATCCTGCGCAACGTCTCGGTGGGCTACATGGTGCGCCAGTATGAAGTCACCGAGGAACGAGGAAAGGTGCCGCTCTGGCGAGCGGTGGACTGGATGCCCCTGGAGTTGTCCGCCGTGCCGATTGGTGCCGACCCCGGTGCGGGCTTTCGTTCCGCCGAACCAACCAAACACCCCTGTCAACTGATCCATACCAGAGGAGCTGATGAAATGCCCGAACCCGTAAAGACTGAAGTGGCGGCAGAGCCTGTCGCCGAAGTGGCCACCCGTCAATTGACGGAGGTGCCTGTGCTGGCCAAACCTCAGGAAGATGCAACGGTCAGATCCACCACCCCAACCAAGCCCGTCGATCCCCCCGCGCCGACCCGCTCTACCAGCACGGAGGATGCGGAGACCATGACCCGGCAGGCCGTCGCTACCGAACGGAAGCGGACGGTGGACATTTATGATGCCCAGGAAAAGCTGAAGGTGGACCGCTCCTTTGCCGACCGACTGGTGAAAGAGGGTGTCGGCCTGGACGAAGCCCGCCGGAGCCTCATCGATGAGGCGGCCCGCCGTTCCAGCAGCCCTGGCGAAATCCGCAACCATGTGGTGATGAGTGGCCAGGACGAACGGACTACCCGCAACGCGGCGGTGGAAAATGCGCTTTTGCACCGTTTCGATCCGACGGCGCACAAACTTTCCGACGCTGCTCGCGAGTGGCGTGGTCTCACCCTGCTGGAGATGGCCCGCATGTTTGTGGAGAGCAGCGGTGGCGGGGTCCACACCACCCGGGGGTTGACCCGATATGAACTGGCCACTCGTGCGCTGCATACCGAGTCGGATTTCCCGAACATTCTGGCCAACGTGGCCAACAAAACCCTGCGCACCGCCTACGAGGCCGCACCCAGAACCTTCCAGCCGTTCTGTCGACAGGTGACTGCCAGCGACTTCAAGGCCATGTCCCGGGTGCAATTGGGGGAAGCCCCGGCCTTGGACAAGGTCAACGAGGGGGGTGAATACAAGCGGGGCCCGCTGGGTGAGGGCAAGGAGTCCTACCGGGTGGAGACCTATGGCAAAATCATCTCCATCTCCCGGCAGGTATTGGTCAATGACGATCTGAATGCCTTTACCCGCATCCCGCAGTTGTTCGGTGTCGCAGCGGCCAATCTGGAGAGCGACGTGGTGTGGGGCATCATCACGGCCAACCCGAACATGGGGGACGGCATTGCCCTGTTCCACGCCAGTCACAAAAACCTGGCAGCAGCAGGCGCGGCTATTTCCGTCGCCACCCTGGGCACCGCTCGCAAGAGCATGGGTACCCAGACCGGGGTGGATGGCCAGACCATCATCAATGTCCGTCCGGCCTTCATCATCGTCCCGGCGGCTTTGGAGGTGACTGCCGAGCAACTGCTGGCGGTGAACATGGTTCCGGCCAAATCCACCGACGTGGTGCCTCAGTCCTTGCGCACCCTGACGGTGATTGCCGAACCGCGTCTGGATGCGTCTGCCAACGGCGACAAGGCGTGGTACATGTCGGCCAATCCAGGCCAGATCGACACCATTGAGTACGCCTATCTGGAAGGACAGAACGGTGTCTACATCGAAACCCGCGTCGGTTTTGACGTGGACGGAGTAGAAATCAAGGCCCGGCTGGACTTTGGGGCCAAGGCCATTGATTGGCGCGGGTTGTACAAAAATCCGGGGGCGTGAGCCTGACGATGAAGGCAACTTATACAGGTGACAGTTTCAACTCCAGTTTGCATCCCACAGCGGCAGCATAGCGACGAAGGGTGGCCAAGGAAGGGGAAGAACGCCCACTTCCCAGGGAAGATTCCAATCGGGAAATGGCACTTTTGGTGGTTCCCATGCGTTGGGCAAGCTCCTCCTGAGTCAAGCCCGCCGCTTTGCGTGCGCTCAGGAAAACAGAGAGTGCCGCATATTCGTCCTCAAGGGCATCATATGCAGCCTTGAACCCTGGGCGACTGAAAGCCTCTGTCAATTCTGCATCCAGGTTCATTGGTACGGGGTTGTAGCCATCATTTTCCATCTTTAACCTCCTTTTGCCTCTTGCGGGCAAGGCGCAATTCATCGTCGGGAGTCTCGTTGGTTTTCTTGATGAAACTGTGCAGGATCACAATTGATCGCCCGGACAACGTGCAGTAGAAGGCGCGCCCGCTGCCCTCTTTTCCACGACATCGCAACTCGAACAGGCCTTTCCCCATGGCTCGCGAATGGGGCATCCGCAAATCCACGCCGTGCTCGTGCAGCAGTCCGGCAAGATGCAGGAAATCGGCATAAACGTCGTTGGGCCAGGATTTGATCTCCTGGTGGACGCGCTCGTTATAAAAGTCAATAGTCCAGTTCATGCTGTATTGTTAGCGTTTTCGCTAACAATACGCAAGACTTTTTTCCAATCCGACTCAGAATGAGGAAAACCCATGCGAAATTATATCCAACCGGGCGATACCGTCACGGTGATTGCCCCCGCTACCGTGAACAGCGGTGAAGGACTGTTGATCGGTGCCCTGTTCGGGGTGGCGGTCACCACGGCAGTCACCGGTGCGAATGTGGAAATGGTCACCGAAGGGGTGGTGGATCTGCCCAAAGCCGCCGTGGGCGTCACCCAGGGGGCCAAGGTTTACTGGGACAACTCGGCCAAAAACGTCACCACGACCGCAGGTGCCAACACCCTGATCGGTTGCGCCATCATGGCCGCCGCCGTCGGGGACAGCATCGTCCGGGTGCGGCTGAATGGGGTGGTGACGTGAGTCGGTGGGACACCTTGTCCGGGCTGGTGAACCGGTCGTGCCTGGCTACTTTCGGCACACTGGTCGCCTATCGTCCTGCCCTGCGGAACCAGCCGGATCTGGCAGAGCAGTCATTTCCCATCACCGGCATTTTCACGGAAAAGAACCTCAGTGTCACCCTGATGGGTGCGGGCGCAAATGGCCTGGATGCCGTTGTGCCGCAACCCAC
>JAMOAX010000216.1:0-3511 GCA_039908555.1 Magnetococcus sp. DMHC-8 | reverse complement strand
GCAACGTGGCCAGTCCGGCGACCGGCCAGGTGGAACAGCGGGCCGGTGGACAGACCCAGAGGGTGACCCCCAACAATCAACGGGCACATTGGCCGCAAATCCTGGAGGAGCAAACGGCAGAATGATGGAGAGTGGACCGCAATTCCCGCCTGGTTTTCTGGGGAGAAAGGTGGGCGAAACGCTGATCAAGGCCGGTAGTCTGATCTGTCGAGGGACCAGATGCCCAGGTGACAGGTACTGTCGGGTGCCCCATCCGGCAGCAGCAGCATAGGTTCCGGCAGGGAAAAGGGGGGTGCAGTCAGGTTGACAGGACGCCAGTCACCGGGCGTGATTGCCCGATTGGTGCCGTTGAGATAGGTGGTGGCCAGCAGGTAACGGGCGCCGCTGCACCGGAACTGCTCCAGGGCCTGGGTGACCAGATCGTTCGGCAGATGGGTCAGGCAGTGGCGGCACAGCACGGCATCGGTTCTGGGCAGGGTTTGCCGGCAGATGTCTGCCCGGTTGAAAAAATGGTTCAGCCGGTGCCCGAACAGGGTACGGTTGCGTTGAATGATCTCTTCCACCACATCGAACCCCAGATAGAGTGTCAGGGTATCGCTGATGGGCTGCAACCAGTTGAGATCGCCGCAGCCGGCGTCTGCCAGGATGGTGATGCCCAGGGAGTGCCAGATGGCCGGCAATTGGGCGCGCAATGCCACCGTGGCCGCCAGGGTGGAGCCGGAACCGCTGCGGGTTTCGCTGTTTTGCCAGGCATTGTTCTGATCGATGGTGGCAAAGCAGCTTTGCAACACCGTACGCTCCTGATCCAGGGGCGGATGGGGCGGAAATTTGCCCTCCCGGGCACGAATACCGATGATCTGCCGCTGGAAATCGAGGTCTGCAAACTGCTGGTAGGCGGCCAGGGAGCGCTGCGAGCCCAGACCGTAACGGTCCAGATCCTGGAGGACCTCCGGGTCGGTGCTCGGTGCGATGCCCAGAAGATGACGCACCCGGGCCGTGGCGCGGCGGCTCAGATCGCCCCAGTCCTGGTGGTCGCTCCAGTGGCGCGGTCGGCCCCGGTTGGAATAATCGTGATACAGCAGGACCGCATTGGGTGTGTAGGGATCGAAGCCATGGGTCCAGAGACGGACCGCCATGCTGATCTCTTCGCCCTGGAAGTACAGGTTGGGATCGTAGGGTACCTCCCGTACCATTGCGCCCTGTCCGAACAGACAACCGGCACTGACCAGGGCGCTGGGCATGGGCCGGGCCGGCGTGGCGGCCAGGGGGATGGTGCCGGCCAGCATCGACAACACCCCTACCGCATCAAAGTGGCGCCCGTGCAGAAAGGTGATGTGGGGTTTCCCCAGTTGATCGGGTGGGGTATAGCTGACCGGGTAGGTGGACAGCACCGGTTTGCCGGAAGGGCACTGTCCCAGGAGCTCGATAAACCGCTCATCCCAGTCCTGGCAAAACCGGGAGTGACTGTCGATCTGCAAAAAATAATCCTCGTTGTTCCACAGTGCCTGCTGCACCCGGCTTCTGGCCCAGCAGGCTCCCCTGCTCTCCCGGGCATCCACCTGCAGGCCGCGCACCCGTTCGGCGTGGGCAGCGGGTACGGCCAGGCAATCGTCATCCTCGCCGGGAATGACCTGCCACAGCACGCCGGCCGTCACCCGTTGCGGATGGCGCGCCTTGGCAAACAGGTCCCGCAGCGTGGCCGGGCATTCACTGTCCCGGTATGCGGCGATGGAGACAAAAATGGTGGGCAGCGGGGCAGGTGTCAGGGGGGGCTGTTGGTCCATCTTTTTCACTCCTTGGCCTGGGTAGTCTGCGGGGAGGTTGACTGAAGGCTCCGGCGCAGAATCTCCCCTTCCGGACGGCGGGTCATGCACTCGAAGCCGCGTCGAGCCACCTCCTGGCGGTACGGTTCATCCTGCAGCAGGGCGAGACAGGCATCCACCAGCTCATCATAATCCGCCAGCACCATGCCATGGCGCCACTCATCGTCCATTTCGGTGCTGGGACCGCACTCCGAGACCACTGCCTTGCGGTTGACCAGTAGATAAAAAACACGCACCTGTTCAAAAATGGACGACTGGTAATAGTGCATGTTCAAAACAATCCTGGCCCGACTGATCAAGTCATCCCGCTGGATGCCGTACACGGCGATGGCATGATGAACCCGGACGCCTGCCGCCCGCAAGGCGTCCAGTACCCGCTGGCGACGGCCATTGGCAGAGCCGTAAAACAGGACATCAATGTCTTCCGAGGCCGCGACCGGAATGCGAGTCAATTCTGGTACATATCCCACCGGCACATGTTTCAACGGGGATGTGACCCCGGCCAGACGCAGGCGTTCCATGTTGCGCAGACTGTAGTCCCATATTTCAAACTGGTTGAGCAGGTCCAGATAGGCCTGATCAATCATGCCGGATTCCGGTGACATCTGCTCGAAATTATAGATGATTGTATCGGCAGGAATGCGGGCGAACCGGCTCCTGTCGACAGTTTTGCCAAACAGATGCGCGCCGAGCAGGATGTTGCGCGCCACGGGAGAAATTTCCTGGGTGGAGATGGTCGCCCGCAGGCCAATGGCCTGCAACCCGTACAGGAGGGTTTCCGCCAGCTCGCGAAAGACCATGTCATAGCCGAGTATGACGATTTGAAAATCCAGCGTGGGTGACGGATGGATTGGCAGCAAGCCATGGATGGCGACCAGTCGTTCCTGCACCGTTTCCCAGTCATTGGCCACCATGTTGAACAGGCCATCGCTGTGCAGGCGTTCATAATCCTGGTAATCGAGGGGCTGAAAGGCGGTTACCGCCTCTGCAAACTGTTGGTCCAACACCGTGGATGTGCCATCCAGGCCGGTGACCAGCGTCAGGCCGGAGGGGGCGGCCGGAATGGTGAACAGGCGCAGGTCGGGCCGGTAGTGCCGCAGACAAGGGACCATTTTCCAGACATCGCCGGTCCAGTAGGCCGTGTGCTGGTGACGGGCAGCCATGAACTCCTCGCAGGGCAGGCTGTCATGCAACACCACGATGGTTTGGGGATGGGCATGGCGTTCCACGTTGATGAAATCCCGCAATACCTGCTCGAACCGGTGCAGCCCATCGATGAACACCAGATCCAGCCTGCGGTCGGGCGGTTGCAGCAGGGTGGCGGACTGCCCGCTGGCGAAAAACTGATCACTGGTCATGGACAATACCTGAACATGGGGAGGCGGCCAGGCGCTCAAGGAAGGTCGGGGATCAATGCCGATGGCCTGGGTCGGGGGTTGGGCCAGAGTGAGAGATTTGCCGGTAAAGACCCCAATTTCCAGATAAACGGACGGTTGCAGCCAGCGATGTAGTCTGGACAGCAGGGCCAGGTAGTCATCGCCCGCAAAAGAGATTTCGATCAAGGCCTGATAGACGGCATTGTTGTTGACATGAATCCGGGCGGCGGATTGCAACAGCCGTCGGCCGATCTCTGCATGACCGGTGGCGCCCATCGCCTTGGCCAGATGGATCAGGACGGTTGCCAGTTG
>JAMOAX010000215.1:0-3537 GCA_039908555.1 Magnetococcus sp. DMHC-8 | reverse complement strand
AAGCGACACGCGACGGGGAAAGGAAACGCCTCCAAGGCGGAAGTGATCGAGGCCATGCGGCGGAAGGGACACAACCCTGCCGACGACAATGCTGCCGACTCGCTGGCCATCTTGCACTGGGTAAGGGACGAGGAGGTGATGCCATGATCGGCGGACCAAGACTGCCTCGCTCTTGCCTGTCGCGGCTCATTCCGCACAAGGCAGATCCGGAGCAACAGAGGAGGGAGGGGTGGCAAACCCACGGCATCCTGGTGGTGGCTATTGATGACAGGCGGCTTGGTTGGCCGGAACAGGAGATGGTGAAACACTTGGCCAAGAAGCTGTTCGGGCAGAAAGCGGTGAAGGAGGTGCAGTATGGACGGTAAATGGACGCCGAAAATGGTCGCCGACCAGTTGGAAGAGGCTGCCAGCACTCTCTATCGGTTGCCGGAGGTGAGACCAGCCGGATATGGCTCGGGTTGGCCGCAGGTGATTCATGACGCCATGGAGGTCAGCGACTGGGAAGAACCTCCTTTGGTTCGTCCTGGACCACCAACAGCGGATGCCATTGCCAGGATGGATGAAAGTCTGGAATGGCTGAGGTGGCTTGAACGGGATGACGTCCGGTTGCTTTGGTTGCGGGCGGAACGCAGGCCATGGAAGGAGATTTCCCGTGCAATGGGCACCTGCCGCACGACGGTCTGGACAAGGTGGAAGGAGGCTTTGCTGCAGATTGCCGTCCGTCTCAACATCGCATCTGAAAAAAAGATGTTTGAACGCCGTGTTTGAACATCTTTTCTTTGAACATGCAAGGCCGGGATATGGTAGGCTCCGGGTTACAATGGCGGAAGCGCACGCACGAGGCTCCTGCCGCATCTGATCGGCTATTCGAACCCGCCATGGGAACTCCTTCGGCGGGTTTTTTCTTCGTGTGCAGAAAAAATGTTTGAACACGGCGTGTGAACATCTTTTCTTTGAACATGCAAGGGCGGGTTGTGGTAGGCTCCGAACTACGATGGCGGAACGCATGCACCGCCGCACGGTTGCAGATTTTGACGACCCACCCAGGGGAGACTCGGGGTGGGTTTTTTGTTGCTCCGGGTGGTGGGGCAATGGAGGAAGAATTTTTCCCGAACCTTCCGAGTCCTCCCGGCGATCTCTTTCGAGCGGTCCCTGCAACCTCCCAGGTCAATGTCGGGAGGCCTCTGGAGGTGGCAATAGACGCGGCCACGAAAAATTGATCATCAATACACCACGACCACCCGCCCAGGGAGACCTGCGGCGGGTTTCCCATTTTTGGAGGAGCAACCATGCCATGCAGCCCCAATCCTCATCGGATGTGCTGACGGTTAAGTCGATCATCTCTGTTTCCAATGGCACCGCAACCATCTCGTCCACGACTGTAGCAGAGTTGTTCGACAGGCAACACAAGCATGTCTTGGAAACGATCAGAGGGTTTGAAACCGGGACGGATGATGGTGTCAACGGGCCGGTTTTTCGGCCCGTTGAATATCAGGACAGCAAAGGGGAGATGCGTCCGGCCTACCAAATGACCCGCGACGGTTTCCTTTTCCTGACGCTCGGATTCACTGGCAAGAAGGCCGAGGCGTGGCGATGGAAAGTGATCAGTGCCTTCAACGCCATGGAGGATGAACTGCGACGGTTTCGGGCCGCAGGGCTGCGGTTGGATTCACCGGCCTTGGTGGATGCACTGTTCGAGGGGCAGGTGTCCATTTTCACGGCCAAGCAGATTCAGTCACTGCCGGAGGAGGAGCAAGAGCAGATTCTGGAATTGCCGAAAAAGGAGATTGTCCGGGCGGTCAGAGAAATGCGGCAGGCCAAAACGGGAACGCAGGCAGTATTGGCCGGATTGACCGGCAACAACGAGTGGTACACCCCCTTAGAGTGGATTGAACGGGCCAGACAGGCGATGCGCTCCATCGATGTGGATCCGGCGTCCAACGCTGTCGCCCAAAACACCGTACAGGCCTCCGAGTGGTACGACCAGGAACGGGACGGTTTGCAGCAGGAGTGGCATGGCAATGTCTGGTTGAACCCTCCCTACGCACGGGGTCTCATTGAAGCCTTCGTCGAAAGGCTGCTTGAGCAGTACCAGACAGGGAACACGCAACAGGCCATCGTCCTGGTAGACAACCGGACGGACACCCGTTGGTTTCAGCAACTCTGCTCCGTTGCCTCTGCCGTGGCCTTCACCAAAGGCCGCGTGAATTTCTACAACGAGACGGTCGAGTCATCGTCTCCTGCCAACGGGAGTGCCTTCATCTACCTGGGGCAAAACATCCACGCGTTCAGACAGGCTTTCGAGTCGCATTGCCTGGTTCTGTTCACCATTCACTGCTGAACCAGGGAGATGAGTCATGGGCCGAGCAAACCCTCTGCGCTGGGATTGCGCTACCAGAGGATGCTTCAACATCAGAAAACGTCCCAAGATTGAGGTGTTTGCCGAGTGTTTTCCCGGCAATATCCAAATGGGGGATGTGGACGGCATTGTTGAGATCAACGGGCAGGTACTCATGCTGGAGTGGAAGGAGTTTGAGCCGATCAGCACCGGACAGCGCATCATGTACCGGCGCATGACGGAGTCTCCCCATTGCCATGTCATCGTGGTCGTTGGTGATCCAGAGACGATGGTGGTTGAGAAGTACACTTATTTCCAAGGTGGATTAATGGCGGAATGGTTTCCCGGAAATCTGGATGATTTGAAGGAATTTATTCGAAGTTGGGTGCGATTCGCCATTCAACCTCGTTCACCACCTCGAACCCACCCAGGCATCCCTGCGGTGGGTTCACACTTTTCTGGAGGTCACCATGATGGGTTTGAACCCACAACAATTCCGCAGCCTGATCATCCGGCCAACCCTGCGCCGACTCGATTTGTGGAGCGTGGCGGCTGAGGAGTTGCTGCTCGGCACCGCAATTCAAGAATCTGCACTGCACTACCTGCAGCAGATGGATGGCGGTCCTGCGATGGGGCTCTGGCAAATGGAACGCGCCACCCATGACGACCTCTGGCTGAATTTCCTGAACGGTCGGACAAAGCTGGGACTGAACGTTTTGGGACCATACACCAAACCGGAGGCGACTCGCATGGTGTGGGATTTGTCGTATGCCTGTGCAATCTGCCGAATCCACTACCTGCGCTGTTCAGACGCTTTACCTCCTGCCGGAGACATTGCCGATCAGGCCGCCTACTGGAAGCGGTGGTACAACACTCCTCTCGGAAAAGGCACGGTCGAGCAGTACCTTTCCAACTGGCACAACGCGATGGGAGACATGCCATGACAAACACACCCTGGCCTCACTTTTCCGAGGCCGAACTCGCCTGTCACTGCGGGTGCGGCAGGCAGGAGATGGAAGACAGCTTCATGACTGAGCTGGAAAAATTGCGCACTGCCTTCGGTCAACCGATGGTGGTGACCTCCGGGTTCCGCTGCCCGAACTACAACATGCAGGCCTCCCACACGGGGCCGTGCGGTCCGCACACCACGGGCAAAGCGGTGGATATCCAGATTTCCGGTGCAGATGCCCACCGCCTTC
>JAMOAX010000214.1:0-3548 GCA_039908555.1 Magnetococcus sp. DMHC-8 | reverse complement strand
CCAACATGACGGTTGATGAGCTTGAAATGTATGACAAGGCCGGTATCGCCATCGCGGATGCGCGGGGTGCGGTCGAGCAGAGTCGACAAGAAGGCCGCCAGGAAGGCCGCCAGGAAGGCCGCCAGGAAGGCCGCCGGGAAGGCCGCCGGGATGAGGCGGCTTCCCTGCTGACCCGCCAACTCCAACGCCGCTTCGGCGACCTGCCCACCTGGGCCAGTCAAAAAATGGCTGATGCCGATTTGTCCACCCTGGAGGAGTGGAGCCTCCGGATCCTGGATGCACCGACTCTGGAGGGCGTACTGGCCGATCCGTCGTGAAGGTGGTGCAGGATGGCATTTCCTGAATCATACGCAAAGTTGAATGGGTTTTGTTGCCTGCCAGACCGGTCGGGTCAACAGGACACACCACCCATCAAACGGAGCACGAGGCGGCGGTCCGTGTGTTGACATCGGTGCGGGTCATGTGCTAGCCTCCCGGGCGAGAAACTGCGGTTGGATTGTCGTTTTTTGGTACAAGGAGCCCCCCGGTCGTGTCGGAGGGTGTTATCGGCTTGTCTTTATCCGGTTGACGGAGCGCGCGGCGTCATGTTACCAGCCTACTACCAGGATGGGTTTGCGGCCATCTTTGATTGCAGTTTTTTTCAGGAACCCCGCTTTGTGCAGGCCTATCAGGCTGCCGAACAGCTGGGGGGATGGCCGGACCCGCCCATTTATGTTGATCAGTTCGGTCTGGGGGCCACCGGGGCCCACTGGCGCGTCTATATCAACTGCTGGGCAGGCGTGATCGGCAGCAAACTGGAAGGGGATTTTGTCGAGTGCGGGGTGAACAACGGCAGCACCGCCATGGCCGTCATGGAGTTTGTCCAATTTGTCACCCTCGGCAAGCAGTTTTTCTTGATGGACCTGGGCTATGGATCGGGCCAGTGCTCGGTGAAGGGGGTCAGCAACCCGGGTCTGATCGATGGGCAAAAGTTTGCCCGGTTCGGCAATGCGGTCCGCATTGCCCGCGGTGCCAACATTTTTGAGCAGATGACGGCGCAAAAAGTGGCCTATCTGGCCATCGACATGAACGACGCCGAGTTGGAAATCACCGCCGCCCACCATTTCTGGCCGCGTCTTTCGACGGGGGCCGTCGTACTGCTCGATGATTATGGTTGCCCTGGTCATATGGCGCAAAAGTTGGCCATCGATGCGTTTGCCCACAGCAAAGGCACCCAGGTCCTGTCATTGCCGACGGGTCAGGGCCTGATCATCAAGCAGTGATCTCCCGTACCGGTCATCAACCTTCCTGCTCATCGCCGACCGTCAGGAGCATGCGCGCATGAAAACAACCTATTATCAGGATGGCCTGGCCACCGTTCACAACGCCGATTTCCGGCAAGAGCCCCGCTTTGCCCAGGCATACAAGCAGGGATTCGATCTCGGTGGCTGGGGACCCAATGGTCCGAATGTCTGGCGCGTCTACGTCGTGTGTTGGGCGGCCTTTGTCGCAAGTCGTCTGGAGGGTGACTTTGTCGAATGCGGCGTGGACAAGGGGAGCATGGCGCGGGCGGTGATCGAGTATGTCAACTTTCCCTCACTGAACAAACGTTTTGTGTTGATGGACACCTTTGAAGGTCTGGTGGAGGAGTTGATTACCGATGCAGAGAGACAGTTGTGGGCCGGCAAGCATACACATTTGCAACCGGGTGCCTACCCGCCCTCCTACGACCGTGTCGTGAACACTTTTGCCCCTTATGGAGACCGGGTCCAAATCATTCGCGGCGCCATCCCCTCTACCCTGGACCAGGTGACGACGGACAGGGTGGCCTTCATGTCCATCGACATGAACTGCGTGGCACCCGAGATTGCGGCCATCGAATTTTTCTGGCCACGTCTGACCAAGGGGGCCATTGTGGTGCTGGACGATTATGCCTGGCCGGGTCACATAGAGCAGAAAAAGGCCCATGATGCGTTCGCCAGGAAGCACAATACCATCGTCCTGTCGCTGCCCACCGGCCAGGGGGTGCTCATCAAGCATTAGGGAGGTGGTTGGCTGATACCCTGCCCAGCCGCAACAACGCCGACCCCGACGGTCATCGCGGTGGCCGGATCATTATCCCTTCATGACAGGCAGTGCGCTATGAAAGTCGTTATTCTGGCTGGCGGTCTGGGTACACGTATCGGCGAGGAGACCGTCTTTCGCCCCAAGCCGTTGGTGGAAATCGGCGGCATGCCGATCCTGTGGCATATCATGAAAATTTACTCCTTTTACGGCTTGAATGAGTTTGTCATCTGCTGTGGTTACAAGGGGTTCATGATCAAGGAGTTTTTCTCCAACTATTTCCTGCACTGCTCCGACGTCACCTTTGACATGGCCCACAACAAAATGGAGGTCCACCGCTGTCTGGCCGAGCCCTGGCGTGTCACCCTGGTGAGCACGGGCGAAAAGACCCAGACGGGGGGACGCATCAAACGCATCGCGCCTTATGTGGCCGATGACGAGGCCTTCTGCCTGACGTACGGCGATGGCGTAGGCAATGTCAATATTCCGGAGTTGCTGGCATTTTCCCGCAAGGCCGGCACGCTGGCCACGATGACTGCCGTGCAGCCCATGGGGCGGTTTGGTGCCCTGAACATGGATGGTGACAAGGTGCTCTCCTTCGAGGAAAAACCCAGAGGGGATGGTCGTTGGGTCAACGGCGGCTTTTTTGTGCTCTCACCCCAGGTCATGGATTATATCGATGGGGACGATACCTCCTGGGAATTCGACTCCCTGACCCGGTTGGCCCAGGACCGGCAACTCTCTGCCTACCACCATCTCAACTACTGGCACCCGATGGACTCCCTGCGGGACAAAGAGGTGCTCAATGCCCTCTGGGACACCCACAAGGCGCCGTGGAAACTCTGGTAGCTGCTGCCCCTTTCCCTTTGCCGCCGCCCCGGTTAGAATGGCCTGCCATGACAGGATTTCCGTTGGCCTTTTTCCGTACAGGGCAAACCCAGTGACCAATGCCGTACCCGATTTTCGGGCACTCTTTCTGCAGCAGTGGCAACGCCTGGAACAGCTCGCCCTGCGGCGTTTCGGGGACGCCAACCTGGCCGATGAGGCCATGCTCTTTACACAAGAGGCCATGGCCAAAAATGATTGGGGGCCCTTGCGTGCCTATGAGGGCCGCGCCACGGCCTCGTTTACCACCTTTTTCAGCCAGATCGCCTGGCGCATGCTGGAAGACTTTTCCCGCGCCCGTTTTGGACGGGTCCACATTCCCCAATGGGTCACCGCCCAGGGCCCTTTCCTGGCGGAAGTCTATCGCCTGCTGTGTCTGGAAAGGATGTCGGCCACCCATCTGGTGGAATTCTTGCGCGGCTCCGCCCCGGGGGGACGCAGCGAGGTGACCATCTGGGCGGCCATCAACACCATCCTGAAGCAGGCCACCGATTGCGGCAAATCCTCTGTCACGGAGATTGTCACCGATCACGAAATATTGGACGACCTGGCCGGACCGGGCACCACCCTGCACCGTCTCTCTCCCGAGGATCTCAAAATGCTGCAACAGCGGGAGGAGG
>JAMOAX010000213.1:0-3578 GCA_039908555.1 Magnetococcus sp. DMHC-8 | reverse complement strand
GCACACCCGGCTGGGCATTGGATTTGGGCAGGAAATAGGCCTTGGATTTGGCACGGTGATGGGGACGAATGATCGGCGTGGCCGCATCAATCAGGCCACCCTGCTCCGCCGCACCCATGGTCCAATCCTTGAGCTGATAGGCATGGATCGATTTGGCGTTATGCGGCTCGCCATCCACCGGGGTGATTTTGAGGGTTTTGCCATAGGTGGGGCTCTTCTCCCGGGCATCCCACATTTCAAAGTTGACGGGATAGACCACGCCCGTGGGGCTGAAGAGACCCGTGGAAAATTTGTTCAGTGCAATCACATAGCTGTTGTCGGCACTGATGGCGATATGACCGGTCCGATAGTGGGTCGGAATTTCATCCACCACCTTGAGCTCTTTCAGGTCAATCTTCACATTGGCGTCGGCCACGAAGCAGCTCTCATAAGCATACTTGGAGGTCAACCCCTCCGGACTGTCCTTGCCCGGGTTGTAGACGCCGCCATCCTTGTTGTACACATCCATGACCGAGTGCAGCGGACCGGCGCAAGTCGGGATGACCTTCTTGACCGCCAGCTTTTCCACATCGATCACCGTCATGGTGGCCGACAGCTTGTCGCTGACCAGAACCATCGTCCCCTCCGGGATGATGTCCGTACCGTGGGGGTTCTTGCCCACCGGAATCTCTTTGATCAGCTTGAAGGGGCTCGTGGAAAAGACACCGACGGTGGAGTGGTAATAGTTGTTCGCAAAGACATAGCGACCCTTCTTGTCCACATCGATGTAGTCCGGCGCGCTGGGCGCGGGACCCCAGTCGATCACTTCCATTTTGCCGGTCTTGATCTCCATCTTGCCCATCCGGCCAGTCAGCTCACCGGTGGCATAGAGAAATTTTCCCGTATTGTCCTGGGCGATGTGATGCACACCAAACGGGAAGGGCAGCGCAATCAACCGCTCCAGCATACCGGTTTGCAGGTTGATGACACCCACCGTGTTGGAGGCCTTGTCGTTGACATACAGAAACTTGCCGTCCGGCGTGCCGTTCTTGTTGCCCGCATTGGTACCGCTGAAGACCGGCTCATGCAGGTCCACACCGACATCAATGTGCCGGTAGGTTCTCATGCTCGGCAACCCGATCACCGCCACCTTGCCATCCACACCACCCGCATTGTACAGCAGCATCGGGTCAATGGTGGGGGAGTCGGTAGCCTCTTTGGCTCCGTGCTGCCAAGGTGCCACATCTGTCGAAGCGTGCGCTACGATGGAACCACCCCCCAGTACGGCCAGGGATACCAAAACCCCCGGCAACACCGTGGAGAGCGATCTACTTCCCTTGCGATCTGCCATTTCAAAACCTCCCTTACAATAAAAAAGAACCTTCATTCCGGAAACATTGGCCTCAGTACGCTTGGCGACCTTGACGGGAACCCCTGTATGCAACTGCAACGGCTGCACCCTCCCGAACTGTCGTGTCCATCCACCCCTACCACCCAAAACGGCAACCACGTTGCAAATATGGTCCAAAATCAACGTAAAAATTGTACATCCCCAACGACCAGCACGCCATTTGACACGAGACCTGCGTCATTTGCCGCTGAGATTACCATCGAACGAAACCTTTTGGAAATGTTTTTTCTTGCCCAGGCGAATAAAAATCCCCCCCGCACTGTGATGTAATGAGAATCATTTTCACTCCCCGATCCCTGCCCGTACCTTGTGGCGCACAGAAGAGAATCCACCCGCAAATCCCCCCTCCCCCAGGTCGCTACAGACAGGGAAGTTTTTGATTTATATCAATGTATCCAGGGTGGACAACCCGTCCCACCTGAATTCCACCAAGCTTTTGTCCATGAATTTTAACCTGTTTTGCATTTTCACTTAACATGGATCAATTATGATGGGAAATGCACCGCAAAAAGGGTTGGCATTTACTGTCAACAAGGTGTAGACTCCCACGGGCTTTGGATTCGGAAACGGTGGATCGATTGACGTGCCTGATCGATTGAAAAACAGCAAAAGAACACTGTGAAATAAGGAGACGTTTAAACATCATGAGAAAAACAGTTACCCTCTCTCTGGGACTGGCTCTCCTGGCACTGGCTGGCCTGTCCGGTCGGGCCGAGGCTGGCGGAGAACAGATTTTCAACGACAAAAAGTGCACGGATTGTCATTACACCCAGGGCCCGGCCCGGGAAAAGACGGTGGCCGACCGGCTGGCGCAAAAGGGACCGGAGTTGTGGTATGCGGGGGAAAAGTTCCAGGAAGCCTGGTTGACCGGCTGGCTGGCCGACCCCAAACCCATCCGTCCCCTGAAGTTCAACTCCCTGACCGATAAAAATGCCGGGGATCATCCCAAGCTCTCCGCAGACGAGGCCAAGGAGGTCTCTGCCTTTCTGATGGGGCTCAAGTCCGGCACCGTCAAGGCGGGGGAGATCCAGCCGAAAAACAATCCCAAAGGCAAACAGATTTTTACCAAAACCATGCCCTGCTCCGGCTGTCACACCTATCCTGAGAAAGATAGCGTCGTCGGTGGTCTGAGTGCCCCCTCTCTGGCAGGGGCCGGTGCGCGTTTGAATCCCGACTGGATTTACGCCTATCTGGCCAATCCCAAGCTGTTCAAGCCGGTCAAGATGATGCCGGTCTTTACCGAACTGCTCAAAGAGGATGACATGAAAAAAGTCGCTGCCCATGTCGCCAGTTTCTAAAAGTGCTTTCAGAGAGGCTATCATGTTGAAAATTACACGCACACTCCTCGCCGGAGCGGCCATTCTGGCTGCCGGTCTGGTTTCGGTAGGCACGGCCCAGGCGGCGGATGCAGAGCAGCTCTACCAGTTTTACTGCACTCAGTGCCATGGACCGGGGGGCAAGGGCGATGGCCCCAACGTCACCCCCAGCATGCCGGTGACACCGAGAAATTTTACCAAGCAGGAAGATATGAATAAACTGACCGATGCGGACCTGTTCAACGTCATCATGGACGGCGGTCCCTCCATCAGCAAATCGGCCATCATGCCCCCCTGGTCCAAAACCTTGACCAAGGAGGAGACGGACGCCCTCGTTGCGCACATACGCAAACTTTGCGCGTGCAAGGGCAAGCAGTAACCTTGACCCCGGAAAATCCGACTGGCGGGAGCAGCCTCCTGATCCCTGGATACCCTGCTCCCGCCCGTCTGTTTGTTGGCATTCACGCTGAAAAACAGGCTTGATCCCGATGCGCAAAGAACAGATTTCCGGTGCCGTCATATTCGCGGGCATGGCGGTCAATGTGCTGGTCATCGCCCTGATTCTCTATTATTTTGTCTTTTAGACGGGTTATTCCAATCAACCAACGGGCAGGGGAGCATGCATGTACAACGAGGGAGCCGTTACCAGTTTTCCGACGTGGGCAGGACCGGCCCTGTTCACCACCGTCCTGATTGCCGTTGTCGCCTTTTTTATCTGGTTTCTTTAAGCGGAGGCACACGTGAAAGCACTGCTTGACACATTGAACAAAAGTACACCGCTGGCCGTCGTGGCAACCTTGTCATTCAGCCTGCTGATGTTTTTGCTGCTTGATTTTGTCATGATGAAACTCCAGGGTCTCTCCCTGCTGTTC
>JAMOAX010000053.1:0-18004 GCA_039908555.1 Magnetococcus sp. DMHC-8 | reverse complement strand
ACAAGGCTCGAATCTCCCACCCCTCCTGGGCCTCTTTGGCCAAGGTGATCGCATTGCTGACGATACCCAGGCTGGCGGCGGCGGGTTGCAGGTGGGTGGCGGCCACCCGCTGCAGGTCGGCCATGGTCACCTGCAACACCCGACTGCGGAACAGGCGGCGCTGTTCCGGGGTGCGGCCATGCAGGGCATCATGAAAGGCCCGCCGGGCGTCGCCCGCCGGTGATCCCGGGCGGTCGATGGCGCCGATGACGTTGAGAATGGCCTGTTCCAGGGTTTCCGGATCGTGGGATGTCTCGGCCAGCCAGGCCAGCGAGCGGTCGAAGTCGGCCAGGGTGCCGGTCAGGCGCGGGTCGCGGTATGAAAAGAAGCGGAAGGTGCCGGAGTCCGTGTCCAGTCCCGCTCCGCTGCCGTAGGCTCCGCCCCGCTCGCGAATGGCCTTGTGCAGAAAGCCGTTTTTCAGGAAGGGTCCCAGGACCGACAAGGCCGGGGCGTCCGGGTGGGCATAGGGGACGGCCGGATAGGCTTTGGCGCAAAAATGGACGGTGGTCACTGTGCTCCAGGCCATGCGGGTCTGCTGGCCGACCGGGTGGGTGGTCAACCGTTCCATCCCGACCGGTTCGGGCTCGGTTGCCCACAGGGCCCGCAGGGTGTCGGCCATGGCGGCAAAATCGGGTGCCTCGCCGGCCACCAGCAGTTGGGCAGGGGCCTGGCTCAGGCGGTCCCGAATCTCCTCCAGTTGACGGGCAAAGCGGGCCAGGGCCTGGGGATCGTCCAGGGCGTTGTCCAACTGCTTGAGGCGGGCGATGGCCGACAGGCCACCCCATCGGTCATGGATGGCGGCGACCGGATTGATGGCGGCCGAGGCGGCCAGTATGGCCAGGGCGTGGCCGTTGTTGGTCACCCGGGTCTCGGCGGCGGCCCGCATCTGTGCGACCAGCTCCCGCAGGCGGTTGTGTTCGTCAAAACGGGGGGTCTTTAACGTTTCCCGGACCAGTCGGGCCATGGCCTCCTGGTTGCGGGTCAGGGCCTTGGCCGAGAGGGTGAAGAGGGAGCGGAAGTGGTGCGCATCCATGATGCCGCCCCGCACCGTCGTTTGGGCGCTGATGCCGCCGCAGACCGTCGATTGCCACACCTGGGTCTGCAGATAATCCCGCCCGCCGCAACCGACCTCCGTCAAACAGGAGGAGAAGAGGGGCAGCAGGTCCAGGAGTTCATCCGGCAGGCCGGGTGTTTCCAGGATGACCTGTTGATAGACCAGGCGGTTGGTGGTGCAGGGATGCCAGGTGAGGGGCAGGTGACCGACCCGATCTGCGGTCCCGACCGGAATGCGCAGGTCGACCGGCACATCGCTCAGGTGCAGTTTGGGCGACAGGGCGGTCAGGAGGAGGTTCAGGCCATACGGCCATCCCTCGCCGCCGATCTCCCGCCGGCTCAACTCCAACTGATGCAGCACGGCCTCCACCTGGGCCAGTGGCACCCCGTCCGTGGCCACCCGGCGCAGCACCGTCAGAATCATCTCCTCCACGGCGTCCGCATGCTCCGGTTCGGAGCCTTCGATACCGCAACAAAACACCATCTCCCGGCTGGAGGTGTCCATGCCGCAGATGGGGGCCGGGGCGCTGCCCAGTTCGGTGGTTTCCAGGGCGTGCAGCAGGGGAGAGGCGCTGTTGTCCAGGAGGACACCGTTGAGCAGGTGGGCCTTGAGGGACTCCTCCGGGTTGGTGCCCCGTCCCAGCAGCCACCCCAGCACGATGTAGGTCTTGTTGGCCGTGGCGTCGGTGCCGTCCACGGCATAGGGGGCCGTCACCCGGATGGGGGCGGTCAGGCGCTGTTCATCCGGCACCTGCACATCGACCGGCATGCCGGTGAAGGCGTGCAGCACCCGTTCCTGGAACACGGCCTGGTGTTCGGCAGCGGGAATGTCGCCGAAGGTCATGAAGATGGCATTGGACGGGTGGTAATGGCGGGCATGAAAGGCCCGCAGGGCTTCCCATGTGAGATCGGGGATTTCGGCCGGGTCGCCGCCACTGTCGTAACGATAGGTGAGGGTTGGAAACAGATGGTGGGAGATGGTGTTGCCCAATATCCGGGCCGGTGAGCTGGAGGCGCCCTTCATCTCGTTGAAGACGACCCCCTTGTAGACCAGCGGCGAGTGGACATCGTCCGGTTGAGCCAGTTCGATGCGATAGCCTTCCTGGGCGAAATCGAGGGGTTGCAATGTGGGAAAAAAGGCCGCATCCAGGTAGACCTGCATCAGATTGTCAAAATCCTTGCGGGAGAGGCTGGAGAAGGGATAGGCCGTCCAGTCGTTGCCGGTGACGGCATTCATGAAGGTGGCCAGGGAGCGCCGGGTCATCATGAAAAAGGGGTCCCGGACCGGAAAGCGCTGGCTGCCGCACAGGGCCGTATGTTCCAGGATGTGGGCCACGCCGGTCGAATCGGTGGGCACCGTCAGGAACCCCACCAGGAAGGCATTGTGCGGGTCGTCGACCACCAGGTGCACATGGCGCGCGCCGGTCACGATATGGCGATAAAATTCCACGGTCAGGTTCAAGGACTCGACCGGTTCGCGGCGGAGCAGTTCAAAGGCGGGATGGGTCATGACACTCCTCGTGGCAGTGGTTTATCCGGTCGGAAAAAGGGACAAGGGAGGGTTTCCCGCCCCCTGCCGGGTGTTGCATGGGACAATTTGATCACAAGCAAACAATCTTGATGGTACAGGAACAAAATGCGTCTTTCGACAGAAAATTTTTTGCATGTTTCTGTGTCGTTGCCATAGAATTCGGGCTGATCAGAATTTCAGCATATAAGAATCTTCTGGTTTCCCCAGGTTGGGCTGGACGATTGAGTTTGGGTCAACGGGCACCTGGTGTCAAGTTTGGCCCGGTTTTTTTTATCAACACCCTTTGACAGAGGTGAATCATGGCGGATGATCAAGCCGCGGGTCAAACCATACTGGTCGTCGGTGGCGGCATCAGTGGTCTTACCACGGCCGTGGAAGCGGCGGAGGTGGGCTATTCGGTGCTGCTGGTGGAGAGGGAACCCCACCTGGGCGGTCGGGTTGCCCAGCACTATCAGTATTTTCCCAAACTCTGTTCTCCCTCTTGCGGGTTGGAGATCAACTATCAACGCATCAAGAACAATCCCCGCATTCGTGTCCTGACCCTGGCGGAGGTGGAGGATATCCAAGGGACGGATGGTCAGTATACCGTGCGGATTCGCCAGCATCCCCGGTTTGTCAGCGACCGGTGCACCGCCTGCGGCGAGTGTGCCAAGGCCTGCACGGTGGAGGTGGCTGATCCGTTCAATTTTGGCCAGGGCCGGGCGAAGGCCATTCGGGCCAGCCATCCCATGGCCTTTCCCAACCATTATTTCATGGAGTCCGCCTATGCCGGGAGTGCGGAGGCGCAGACGTTGGTGGCCCTCTGCCCGGTGGGTGCCATCGATCCGGGCATGACGGCGACCGTGCTGGAAGAGCAGGTGGGCAGTGTGGTCTGGGCGACCGGTTGGCAGCCGTACGATGCGGAAAAAATTCAGCCATATGGTTTTGGACGGCATGCCAATGTCAGCACCAACATGCGGTTTGAGCGATTGGCCAACGTTTTTGGTCCGACCGGGGGCCGGTTGACCCGCCCGTCGGACGGCAAGGAGGTCAAGCGGATTGCCTTCATCCAGTGTGCCGGTTCCCGTGACCACAATCATCTGCCCTACTGTTCGCGGGTTTGCTGTCTGGCCTCCATGAAGCAGGCCACCTATGTCCGGGAACAGTTCCCGGATGCCCAGGTGACGGTCTATTACATCGACCTGCGTGCCATGGATCGCTATGAAGGGTTCCAGAAGCAGGTGGAGGCGGACCCGGGGATTACCTGGATCAAGTCCAAGCCGGCCCGCATCGATGAGGACCCCCGAAGCGGGGATCCCATTGTCATCGGTGAGAACACCCTGACCGGCGTTCGCTATGCGGATGCGTATGACATGGTGGTGTTGGCGACCGGCATGGAGCCCAACTCGGCCACGACGGCCCGGGTACCGGCCAAGGGGGTTGCCTACGATGAATACGGATTTGTGGTCAAGGGTGGCCAGGTGTTGTCCACGGGTTGCACGGCCACACCTCTGGATGTGGCGGGAGCGGTTCAGGCCTCTACCGCCGTGGCCCTAAAGGCGATTCAAGCCGCCACGAGGAGAGGATAAAAGACGATGGAAGCGAAAAAAATCGGCTGTTATATCTGCACGGGCTGCGGCATTGGCGAAGCCCTGAATGTCGCGGCACTGGAGAAGGTCTCCAGCAAGGAGCAAAAGATTCCCGTCACCCGGACCCATCCGTTTTTGTGCGGGACGGAAGGGATTGCACTGATACGCCAGGACATGGCCAACGAGGGGGTCAACGCCCTGTTGATTGCCGCCTGTTCCCACCGGGTCAAGACGGACGAATTTCAGTTTGACACACCGCTGCTGGATCGGGTGGATCTGCGGGACAAGGTGTTGTGGGTACAGGAGGTCGCCGGAGACAAGACGGCCAAGGAGGATCTGCAAATGGCGGCGGCGGACTACCTGCGCATGGGTAGTGTCAAGCTCAAGAAGATGAACGCCCCCGACCCGTTTCAGGATGACGGCTTTTCCAAGGATGTGCTGGTGGTGGGAGGCGGGGTGGCGGGTTTGACGGCGGCCCGGGAGGTGGCTGCCACGGGTTATCGGGCCATCCTGGTGGAAAAGAGCGGTGTGCTGGGTGGCATGGTGGCCAGGATGCACAAGGTTTCTCCCACCACGGCCCCCTATCGGGTTCTGGAGGAGAATCCGGTTGCCGGGTTGGTGGCCGCCGTGGAGGGGGAGAGTCGCATCACGGTGCACCGGAATGCGACCATTGAAAAAACCCAGGGTGCCCCGGGTCTGTTTGATGTGACGATCAACAGCGGCGGCACGGTGACGACCCAACGGGTGGGGAGCATCATTCTGACCACCGGCTATAACCTGTACGATCCGGCCAAACTGGACAAGAAGCTGGGCCATGGGGTCTCTGCCGATGTGGTGACCAGTCTGGAGTTCGAGGAGATGGCCAAGGCGGGCAAGATTGTCCGCAAGTCGGACGGTCAACCGGCCAAACGGGTGCTGTTTGCCCTGTGTGCCGGTCAGCGGGACAAGAACCATCTGGAATATTGTTCGGCGGCCTGTTGCACCTACTCCCTGAAGCATGCCCTTTACCTGCTGGAGCAGGATGCAGAGGCGTCCGCCTATGTTTTGTTCCAGGAGATGCGCACCCCCGGGCAGATGGAGGAGTTTTATCGCCGGGTGCAGGAAGAGGGCGGGGTGATCATCAAGGGGGATGTGGAGAAGGTGGAGAAGGCGTCCGGGGGTGGCCTGAACGTTTCGATCACCGACAAGCTGTTGCGGGGTCAGGAGGGGCTGGCGGTGGATTTGCTGGTGCTGGCCACCGGGATGATTTCGTCGGTGGACACGGTGGACCCGAACAATCCGTCGCCGGTCGGGCAGGTGGCGGAGGAGGCGGCCAAATATGTGCTCAACCTGGATTATCGCCAGGGACGCAGCATGCCGGAGCTCAAGTGGGGGTTTCCGGACTCCCATTTTATCTGTTTTCCGTACGAGACCCGGCGCACCGGCATCTATGCGGCCGGTCCGGCCCGGCGCCCCATGGGCATTGCCGAGAGCATGACCGATGCGACCGGTGCGGCCCTGAAGGCCATTCAGGTGGTGGAGTCGGTGACGCGGGGGGCGGCGGTGCATCCCCGTTCCGGCGATCTGTCCTATCCCTCCTTTCGGCGGGAGGGGTGTACCCAGTGCAAACGGTGCACGGAGGAGTGTCCATTCGGGGCCATCAACGAGGATGACAAGGGCAATCCCCTGTTCAATCCCACCCGTTGTCGGCGGTGCGGCACCTGCATGGGGGCCTGCCCGCAGAAGATCATCTCGTTTGCCAACTATTCGGTGGACATGATCGGTTCCATGCTCAAGGAGGTGGAGGTACCGCCGGCGGACGACGAGAAGCCGCGTATTCTGGTCTTTGCCTGTGTCAATGATGCCATGCCGGCCCTGGACATGGTGGGTCAGCAGCGTGGCCGGTTGTCGCCCTACATTCGGATCATTCCGCTGCGGTGCATGGGTTCGATGAATCTGGTCTGGATTGCGGATGCCATGTCCAGCGGTTTTGATGGCATTCTGCTCATGGGTTGTCGGCATGGGGACGATTACCAATGCCACAATGTGCGGGGTTCTGCCCTGGCAGAGACGCGGTTGAGCAAGGTTTCCGAGACCCTGGACCGGCTGCAACTGGAGTCCGACCGGGTCAAGATGGTTGAGGTGAACATCATGGATGCCGATCAGTTGCCGAAGGTGATCAACGATTTTGCGGCGCAGATTGCCTCCCTGGACCCCAACCCCTACAAGGAGTTTTAGACAATGGCGTATGACCTCTCGTTTGCCCGGGATGTATACAAACATTCCGAAATGGGGCACTGGATCAAGATGTGCAAGCAGTGTGGCGTATGCGCGGGGTCCTGCCCGTTCGGACCCCACTGGGAATATTCGCCCCGGCAGTTGTTTCAGATGGTGCGGGGTGGCAAGAAGGAGGAGGTGCTGAAGAGCCACTCCATGTGGATGTGCACCTCCTGTTACAACTGTATTGTCCGTTGTCCTCGCGGTCTGCCCATCACCCACATTGTGCACGGGTTGGCCCGTTATGCGTCGGTCAAGGGGTATGCCGATCCCGACCAGGTGACCAACCGGTTTGCGACGCGCATCTTCTGGACCAACATTGTCAGCACGGGTCGGGTGGGTGAGGCGATGCTGACGATGCGGTTGTATTTTGTGGATGGTCTGGCGGCGGGTATCAAACAAGGGCTGGAAATGAAGGACTCCGCGTTGGGCATGCTGATGGCCAAACGACTGAATCCCATTCCTTTTCGTGGCAAGATCAAGGGATTTGCCGGGTTTGAGGCGATGCTCGCCAAGGCCCGGGAACTGGAAGAAAAGAGGGAGGCTGGCGCATGAAGGAGTATACATTTTTTCCCGGTTGCAGTTCCGAAAAGGGTGCTTCTGCGGCCAACATGGAGCATTCCGTGCAGGCCATGTGCAAGATGCTGGGCATTCAGCTCAATGAGATTGACGACTGGAACTGTTGCAGTGCCTCGATCGGTTATGCGGGAGGCGGTCAGTTGCCCCGGTTGGCCATGTCGGCGCGCAACTTTGCGTTGGCCAAGCAGCAGCGGGGGACCACCGATCTGGTGGCCACCTGTGCGGCCTGCTGGCTGGCCATGCGGGAGACGGCAGAGCGCATCGAGCATGAACCGGCGGTGCGGGCGGATCTCAACACCGCCCTGAAGGAGGCGGGTCTCTCCTACGATGGGGGCATCAAGACCCGTCATCTGGTGGAGGTATTGATCGAGGATGTGGGTTGGGAGGCCCTGCAGGCCAAGGTCAAGAAGCCGCTGACCGGTTTGAAGGTGGCGGGGTATGTGGGGTGTCAGACCAACCGTCCGTTCGGAATTGCGGGGGAGAGTTACGAAAATCCCTTGTATCTCGACAAGATGATTGAGATAACCGGGGCGACGGCGGTGCCGTATCCGAAAAAGGTGGCCTGCTGTGGCGGGGCGCTGATGTTTACCGAGATGGAAAAGTCGTGTGCCCTGGTGCGTGACCTGTTGCAGTGTGCGGTGGACAACGGTGCCGAGCTGATTGTCACCCCCTGTCCTGTCTGTCAGTTGAATGTGGAGGTCTATCAAGGCAAGATCAATCAACTGTTTGGCACGCAATTCAAGATGCCGGTGCTCTATTATTCGCAACTGTTTGTCCTGGCCTGGGGGGGCAGTTGGGAAGAGGCGGCGTTGCACCAGCAGGTGGTCCCGGCGGATACGTTGCGTCGGTTTGCCTGACCGGCCTGCCGGTTGTTCACCGGAAAAAGTTGTATGGGGGTCTGGGGGAGATTATCTCCCCCAGTGGGGGTGTGGGGGCAAAGCCCCCGCCAGGACGCCGAAATGACACAATAAACGCCAGGCTTTACCCCCTGGACAACCCGCCGGGGGCCGTGACGGCCCCCGGTTCCTGCCGGGGGCGGGCGGTCCGGTGGGTGGAAGGTGGGTTGAGAGGAGGCCAGATTGACTATCGAGCACCAGTCGTTGTCAGGCCGGACAGTGCCCCCGGACGGGCATGTCGATTTTTTGTTTTTCGTGGTATTTGGCAAAAAGTGGAATGATTTTGTCGCTCCTCTTGTTCCGGCCCTGAGCCGGCTCGGTTATACCGTGCGGGTCTGCATGCCCGGGGACGAGATGCCGGTTGCTGCCACGGTTTTTGTTTCCACCAATGAATCCACCCCGTTCGTACGCCTGTTCCCGGCCAAAAAGAAGGTCCTGCTGGGGCATTCATTATTCGTTGGCGATCCCACCGTTCCGCCCCTCAAGCTGGCCCATATGGAGGATGTGGAGGATATCCACCTGCAAAACGCAGTCAACTTTCTGTCCTATGATTATTATTTTTGCCCTTCCGTCTATTACCGGAACCACCTTGTCTCTGCCATCGCTGATTTGTTTCATTATGATCATGAGAATTTGCAGGCCCAGGAGCACCGGCGCCGGGTCCTGATTGCGGGGGGGTATGTCAAAAATTTTCGCAGCAAGGGTGCCTTGCCGGTCGGGCAGGCCGGTGGCGGCGCGGCGCGGCATGTTTTGTATGCGCCCAGTGCCAATGCGAGCGGTTTGCCGGACGATTCGTTCAGTTATCCGGCCATGGGCATGGAAATATTGCAGCGACTCTCCGCCTGTCTCCCTGCCGCCAACATTATCTGTCGTCCCCATCCCGGCGAGCATACCTCGAAGGTCACCAGGGAGATGGTCGAGGCCCTGCGGGCGTGCGGCAACGTGGTTTTTGACCTGGGTGGCCCGCACGCTGCCATGTACAGTTCCCCGGATGTGCTCATCACGGATGTATCGGGATTTGCCCTGGTGTTTGCCCTGTCGACCCGTCGGCGACCGGTTTTTTTCATCAGGACCGGTTTTGATGAGCTGCGTTATGTCAACTTTGTCGGTGTTGCCCGACGTTTCGGGCGGGTGGCGTTTGATCTGGACGCGTTGGCGGAGACCGTGCAGGCGCAGCTTGAGCAGCCGGATTATCTCAGCGATCAGGAGTATGGATTCCTGCAGCGTGTCATGTTTGATACCTGGAACACTGTCGAGCAGGCGGTGGACGATCTGGTTGCCATTTTTCATGACCGGTCGGCCCCCCACTGGGAGACCGTGACGCCGGTGCCTGCCATGACGGGTCGGGAGGAGGAAGGGGTGCGGTTGCCGGGGGATCGGGCGTTGCTGACGACTGATGTCGAGGAAACCATCGCGACCGGTGCCGCCCTGGTGGATGATGACAAGCGATTGCAGGCGGTGGAATATTTGGCGCCGGTCCTGGCATGCCATCCGCAGCATCCCGGGCTGTTGGCCCAGTATGGGGTTGCATTGATGAAGATCGGCTTTCAGGTGGAGGCATGCCGATATTTCGAGGAGGCCATGCGCCTGGACCCGGGGTGCGGGGACGAGGTGCATGAAAATCTGGACATGTGTATTCGCTTGCGACTGGTCAAGTTTCTGGAGCGGATCGAACGTCTGGAAGCGGCGGACAGGATGGCGGACCTGGAAGAGTTGGCGCGGACCGCCCCTCTTGGGGTGTGGGGAATGTGGGCCGGCACATCGCGTTTGCTGGCCAAGGCGCGGTTGCGACCGGCCTGTCTGGTGGCCTTGCGGCTGAATGCCGAGGGCCAGCGGGATGTGACGGCTGCTTTGGCCATCAGCCTGGGCAGTGTGGTGTATGATGATCTGTCGGTGGATTCGGGCGGCTGGTTGGAGGTGCTGCAACTTCTGATGAACGAGCTATCAGCCGACCAGGAGAACACCATTTTCAACCGGATGCTGGTGACCAACGTTCCTCCCCTGTTGTCTGCCGCCCTGGCACGCAAGGATGGCGGGCAGGTTCAGCAGCTTCTGGCGATTGTGCATGTGGCGGCCCCCCGCCTGCGGGGTCTGTTTGCGCAGTCCGCCGTGCCGCTGTCGGGCGAGCGACCATCGAAGCTCAGCCGGCGGCATCGGGATCTGGCCCGTCTTGTCCTGCATTCCCTGCAGAAACAATAGTGGTCTGCCAGTGGGACAACCAACCTGAGCTGATTTTGTGACCATCTGCGGGTGACCGGGACGACTGTTTTGCAACGGAGTGACCATGACGCACACAACGGGACAGGTAATCTGGATCACTGGTCTGTCGGGGGCTGGCAAGTCCACCCTGGCGGGTGAGGTGGTGCGGCGGTTGCGTGACCAGGGCCGGGCGGTGGTCCTGCTGGATGGGGATGAGTTGCGCGAGGTGTTTGGTTCCGCCTCCCTCGATGCCCGGAATTATGAACGGGACAAACGGCTGGCTCTGGCGTTGCAGTATGCCCATTTGTGTCGGGTCATTGCCGGGCAGGGCTTGCTGGTGGTGATTGCCACCATGTCATTGTTCAAGGAGGTGCACGCCTGGAACCGGCGCCATTTGCCCGGTTATTTTGAGGTGTATCTGCATGTGCCCCTGGCAGAGCTGCGTCGCCGTGATCCCAAGGGGATTTATCGACGCTTTGATGCCGGCGAGCTCACCCAGGTGGCGGGATTGGACCTGCCCATCGACGAGCCGGCGGCAGCGGATTGGGTGGTTGAATGGGCTTCGGAGCACTCCGTGGAGGGCCTGGCAGGGGAGTTGCTTCATCTTCTGGAAACACAAAAAGAACCGCCATGACACCCTGACCGGGGGGGCACCACGACGGGGAATGACGCAAGGTCTTCCGCTTGCTTCGATTCCTCATGCTGGCGGGGGTGGAGGGGGTTTGCCTTCCTCTTGCCCGCATGAGCCGCAATACACCTTTGGCGCAAAGGAGACCACCTGTCTGCCAGATGCTCTTTCCATCTCTTGTAACGCCTTGCCCATCGCCCGCAGATCGAAATTGAACTGGGCAGCAAACTCTTCCCTGTTTTTGCGGACTTCTTCGATGAGCGGATCAATCCACACAGTCAGTTCTCCTCCCGTTCCAGACTGGATGTCATCATGGCATCAACTTGTCTTTGACCCTGCTCACGGCGTCGCGTGCGTAATAGCTGCACACACCCTTTTTGACCGCAGGCTCCAGGCCCAGTTCCTTGATGACCTTCTTGACCTTGGTGTCCGAGATGCCCAGCTCCTTGGCAATGCCCGCTGCCGTTACCCATTCATCTTTCACTTCTGCCATTACTTGATCTCCTTCTGAACAGCCTCTCTCCCAACTTTGACTGCCCATCATGGCCATAATCCAACTGATTCTGCAAGAAAATTCGGTGCTGTCTGGTGAGATGCCTGTGTGTTTTTTGCTGTTTAAAAACATCTAAAATTATTTGTTATATTCTTTTTTTATAATAGATGAGCAGAGTAATCTGGCAGGGTATGGACGAAACGATGATCAAGGACGACTTCCTGGCGACCCCATGGACGATTTTTGTTTGCCTTCGGTTCGTTCTCTGTGGTCAAATACGCCACGGTTCGGCCTCTTCCTCGATGATTGGTGACCTGGCAGGCGGCTGCTTGCCAGAGCCGGACCTGCGCTTTTTCCACCCTGACGGTACCCCTTTCTGACATGCGACAAGAGCCTGGCGGGAGAGAGGCTCCCTGGCCTGGCAATAAAACAAGGAACAAAAATGACACAAACAAATCTCAAAGCAGGCGATTTTACCGGTCTGGCCTCGGACTATTCCCGGCACCGGCCGGACTATTGCCCGTCGGTGCTGAATGGGTTGCTGGGTCTGCTGGAGCGACCGGTTGGGGAGGTGGATTGTGTGGATGTGGGGGCCGGTACGGGCATCTGGACGCGCATGATGCGTGACCGGGGAGTCCGATCGGTCACGGCGGTTGAACCGAACGAGGATATGCGGACCAACGGCATGGCCGACAGTGCCGGCACGGCCATTCGCTGGTTGGCTGGCAATGCGGAGCAGACCGGTCTGCCGGATGGCAGTGGTGACTGGTTGACCATGGCCTCCTCCTTTCACTGGGCGGATTTTGATCGGGCCACGGCGGAATTTTATCGGGTGTTGCGGCCGGGCGGGCGGTTTACGGCCCTGTGGAATCCCCGCCTGATCGAGGTCAATCCGCTGCTGGTGGAGATCGAGGCCCATCTGGGCACTTTGCGTCCGGACATCAAGCGGGTCTCCTCCGGGCGGGCCGGCATGACCGAGACCTTGACCGAACGGCTGTGGGCCAGCCCCTGGTTTGCGGATGTGGTCTATCTGGAGGGGCGTCACGTCATCGCCATGACCCCGGATCGATACCTGGGGGCGTGGCGCTCGGTCAATGATCTGCGGGTGCAGTTGGGTGCCGAAAAATTTGCGGCGTTTCTTGCCTTTGTCGAGCAGCGCATCCAGGGGTTGGCCGTGATCGAGGCCACCTATCTGACCCGTGCCTGGTCGGCGCGGCGCAAGGGGTGAACCCGGTGGCCCTGCGGTTTTCCACCAAGGCGGGCACCCTGGTGTTGTTGCAGGATCGGTTGACCGCTGCCCGCATTCCCGATCTGGTATGCTTTACCGTGGCGGAGTGGCGGCAGGATGCCCGTGCCATGCTGGCACGGGTGGATGTCCTCCTGCCTGCCGCGCCATACATTGTGCGTTCCAGTTGTCAGCGTGAGGACGGACAGACCCACTCCAATGCCGGGGCCTTTCTGTCGGTGCCGAACGTGCCGGCGGCGGAGCTGGTCCAGGCCATCGAACAGGTGGTCGGGGCCTACGGCGAGGCGGTGGTCGCGGCGGACGAGGTGCTGGTGCAGCCCATGCTGCGTGACGTGGTGCGCGCCGGGGTGGCTTTTTCCCATGATCCGAACACCCATGCACCCTATCGGGTGGTCAACTGGAGCGAGGGGGCCGATACCGGTTGTGTGACCGGGGGGCAGGGGGGGCGGGTGTGGCAGGGGGCGGCCCTGTCACCCGTGGCGCCGCCGCCGGTGCTGGCCGGCGTCATCGTCCTGCTGCACGAACTGCTGGCGCTGTTTGGCGGGGTGCCGGTGGATTGCGAATTTGCCGTCACCCGGGCCGGGGATGAGGAGGTACTGTGGCTGCTGCAGGCCCGGCCTTTGGTCATGCACGCCCCCTGTGAAACCCCCGAGCGGCAGCAGGAACGGTTGGCCCTGATCGCCGACAAGGTGGCGCGGGGCATGCGGGCCCATCCTTTCCTGATGGGGCAGCGCACGGTGTATGGGGTCATGCCGGACTGGAATCCGGCTGAAATGATCGGGGTGCGTCCCAAACCCCTGGCCCTCTCTCTGTACCGCGAGATGGTGACCGATGCCATCTGGGCGTACCAGCGGCACAATTACGGGTATCGCAACCTGCGCAGTTTTCCGTTGATGCCCCACTTTTTTGGTCTGCCGTATATTGACGTCCGACTCTCGTTCAATTCATTCATTCCTGCCGATCTGGACGATGGTCTGGCCGGTCGTCTGGTGGATCACTATATCGACCGCCTGCTGGCCGAGCCCACCCTGCACGACAAGGTTGAATTTGAGATTGTCTTTTCCTGCTACACCCTGGACCTGCCGCAACGGCTGGCCAGACTGGAGGATGCCGGTTTTTCGGCGCAGGAGTGCGACCGCATTGCCGACAGTTTGCGGCGTCTGACCAACCGTATCATCCATCCCAAAGAGGGGTTGTGGTGCATTGACGCCGCCAAACTGGATACCCTGCGTGCGCGTCGTGAGGCCCTGCTGGCCTCCCATGCCGATCCGCTGGAACGGATCTACTGGCTGCTGGAGGATGCCAAGCGGTATGGCACCCTGCCGTTCGCCGGGCTGGCGCGGGCCGGTTTTATCGCCGTGCAGATGCTGAAATCCCTGGTGACGGTCGGCATCTTTTCCCAGGGCGATTATGATGCCTTTCTGGCCAGTCTGGCCACGGTCAGCAGCCAACTGGTGCGGGATCGGGCCATGCTGGACAAGGCCACCTTTCTCTCCCGGTACGGCCATCTGCGTCCCGGCACCTATGACCTGCTCTCCCCCCGTTATGACGAGGCCGCCGATTGGTATTTTGACTGGAGCGAGCGGTTGCCCGTGCCGGAGCCGGCCAGGCCCTTTTCCCTGACCTTGCCCCAGATGCGGGAGATCGGGCGGTTGCTGGGGGCACATGGTCTGCACACCCACGGGGTGGAGCTGTTTGATTTCCTGCAGGCGGGCATCGAATTGCGGGAGATGGCCAAATTTGCTTTTACGCGCAATCTGTCGGACATTTTGTCGCTGGTTGCTTTTTATGGCGAATCGTTGGGGTTTGACCGGGAGGCGATGGCCTTTTGCGACATTGCTGAACTGCGGGAGCTGCATGTGGCAGCCGCCGATCCCCGGCAGGTGCTGGCCCGTGCCATCGAGCAGGGCCGGTCGCGGTATCGGGAGACCCTGGCGGTGGCCCTGCCGCCGCTGATCACCCATCCGAGCGATGTGTGGGGTTTTGAATGGCCGGTGACCTCGCCCAATTTTATCACCCAGAAGGAGGTGACGGCCCCGGTGGTCGGTCATGACGACCGGGAACGGGTGGGCGGGGCCATTGTCTGCATACCCAGCGCCGATCCGGGTTTTGACTGGTTGTTTTCCTATCCCATCGCCGGGCTGATCACCGCCTGGGGTGGGGCCAACTCTCACATGGCGATTCGGGCGGGTGAACTGGGTTTGCCTGCGGTGATCGGGGCAGGGGAACTGCTCTATCGTACCTGGTCCCAGGCGCACCGCCTGCGTCTGGATTGTGCCGGGCGCCGGGTGGAGGTGCTGGCATGACCTGGACGGTGGCGGTCAGTCAGCGGGTGGATTGCTGGGTCGACCGGGGCGAACGCCGGGATGCGCTGGATCAGCGGTTGCACCAGTGGTTGTGGGCGGCGGGGTGTCTGCCGGTGCCGGTGCCCAACATCCTGGCTCTGCCGGACGAACAGGCATCGCACGGTTTGGGGTTGTGGCGTTGGCTGGAGGCGGTCAACCCGGATGCCGTGTTGCTGTCGGGGGGCAATGATGTGGGCGAGATGCCTGAGCGGGACAGGACGGAGGAGGGGCTGTTGACCTTTGCCAGGCAGCGGGTTTTGCCGGTCCTGGGCATCTGCCGGGGGATGCAGCAACTGGCCGTCTGGGCGGGTGCTCGGCTGGAGCCGGTCGCTGGCCATGTGCGGGTTCGGCATCGGTTGCAGGCCGTCGGGGCCTCTGGTGCCTGGCCCGGGGAGGTCAACAGTTTTCACAACCTGACCCTGGGCGGTTGTCCAGCCGGTTATGTCGTGACGGCCCGGGCCGGCGACGACAGCATCGAGGCCATCTGTCACCAGGTTTTGCCCTGGGAAGGCTGGATGTGGCATCCGGAGCGGGAGTGGCCGTTCGACAATAGCGATGTGAGCCGTTGGCGTGCCTTGCTGGTGGCGGGGAGGAGAGAATGAAGGCCATCATTCTGGCAGCCGGGCGCGGCAGCCGCATGCAACATCTGACGGATGAGCTGCCCAAATGTCTGGTCCCCTTGCGGGGCAAGCCGCTGCTGGAGTGGCAATTGACGGCCCTGCGCGCCGCCGGGGTCACCGAGATTGCCATCGTGACCGGTTACCGGCGTGAGCAGCTTGCCGACCGGGGTGATCGAGAGTTTTACAATCCGCGCTGGTCGGAAACCAACATGGTCTCCTCATTGGCCTGTGCCGCCCCCTGGCTGGAGGAGGCGCCCTGTCTGGTCAGTTATTCGGACATTTTTTATGATGCCAGTGCGGCAATGGCCCTGATCGACTGTTCCGCCAGTCTGGCTGTGACCTATGACGCCAACTGGCGGTCGTTGTGGGAAAAACGGTTTGGCGATCCCCTGGTGGATGCGGAAACTTTTCGTTTGACGGCCGACAGCCACCTGGCCGAGATCGGCGGCAGGCCGACGACGGTGGCCGAGGTGGAGGGCCAGTACATGGGGCTGTTGCGGTTTACCCCGGCCGGTTGGTCGGAGGTCGTGCGGATTCGGGCGGGCTTGTCCAGTCGGGAGCGGGACACGATGCATCTGACCGGCACCTTGCAAAAGGTGATCGAGGCCGGGCGTGTCGCCGTTGCCGCCATACCCTATCGGGGTGCCTGGGGCGAGGTGGACAGTGCCGACGATCTGGCTGCTTATCGGTAGTGGGGCAACCAACCTGGTTTGACAGGCTTTGAAAAATGGCTGCGGGTCCAGGGGGGTACACCCCCCTGGCGGGTCCAGGGCAGCGTCCTGGGACTTTGCCGTTGCTGTTGCCGTTGTTTTTCAAAGGAGCCGCAGCCGCTTTTTGCTGCGGCGTTTTCAGCGTGCGCCGCAGGCAGGCTGGCGATTGTGGCGCGTCCAGGGCAGCTTATCCACATTTTTTTTACACGCTTTCCTGAAGTGTAAAAATTTTTTTATCCTCCGAACGGCTTTTTTGCCGATACACCTATATAGACGGTGCAGGCGTGAAGGGTCTGGTGTTTTGCTTTTCATGTTTCTTTATAGCGTGTTGCACCGTTTTTACCCTGTCTTGGCGCTGCACAGCTTGGCTTGGCCCGCTGCTTGCCTAGTACTCCATACAAGCAGGATGACTGAGGAGGGGATGGCAACACGGTGTTCAGGGAGGTAGACAATGGAATCTTCACGAGGGTTTTGGGTTTCCCCTTTGATGGAGGCCGAGCAAAAATTGTGGGTGGCGGTGCTGGAGACAGCGCTGAACGACGCCCTGTCGAACGACAACCCGGCCCGGCGGGAGACGGCCCGACGCTGGTTCCGTGAAGGGGGACAAAATTTCAAGTTGGTGTGCGATCTGGCCAATTTTGATCCCGGCTTTGTGCGGATGAAAATCCTGTCCGTGATCGACCGGGAGGATGCACAGGAAGATGTGCGGCCCCGCGGTCGACCGGCCAAATCGCCTGCCGGTCAACCACATTGACGGGGACCACCTTGTGCTGTTGCACTGCGCCGGCAGCCGTGGGGCAAGGGGTGGACGCCCCGGCCAATCCGCATTACCCGCGTTCGACGGGGTGCGCCATCATTCCGCAGCCACCGCCTGTCTTGATGCGTCCAGGCGGCTCTCCAGTTTTTTAATCTTCCGGGCCCTTCTGGCGTCTTCCTTGAGGGATTTGATCTGGACCCGCAGGGTCTGTTTTTGTTTCTTGTAGGCCGTTCTGGCCGATCTTCTCTGGGCTTTCAGTTCGGCCAGTTCGGCGGATGGATCGGTGGTTTCGGTCATGGCATGCTCCTTGTCGTCAAAAGTAGAGTCACAGCAGGGCACACTGTAACACTTTTTTATTTATCCATGACATCACAAAATGCACCCGGACCGCACATCTGTCGATGTGAGAGGGATTCTCATGGCGGCGGGCTGGTGACGAAGGCGATGCGATGGATGCCGGTTTGTTGCGCGATGGCCAGTACGTTGGCAATGTCCCGGTAGGGGGTGCGGGCGCTGCCCCCCAGGCGCAGGACCGCCTGCGGGTTGCGGCGGAACTGTTCGGCCAGGTGGGTGGCCAGTTGGTCGGCAGGTATGGTCCGGTTGGCCAGTTCCAGTTGTCCGTCCGGGTAGACCGTCAGATTGATCACCTGTGGTTCTCCATCCACCGGGGCGGCCACTTGTGGCAGGTCCACCTTGAGGGCCTGGGCCATGAGGGGGGCGGCAATAATGAAGATGACCAGCAGGACCAGCATCACATCCACCAGGGGGGTGACGTTGATCTCCGCCAGGGGCTGATCCGCATCTCCTTCGTTGACAAGGCCGCCTGCCATGGGCCGTCACTCCCGCGTCCTGGCGGTTTCGAGCCGTTGATGAACAATGTACAGGGCGTTGCCCTCCATGGTGGCCATCAGGCGCCGCAGGCGCCGGACCAGCAGGTTGTAGGCCATGACGGCAGGAATGGCGGCAAACAGGCCGGCCGCCGTGGCCACCAGGGCTTCGGCCACCGGTCCGGCCACCAGGTCCAGGGAGATGGCAGTCTGTTTGCCCAGCCCCTGCAGGGCGTGCATGATGCCCCAGACCGTGC
>JAMOAX010000052.1:0-18166 GCA_039908555.1 Magnetococcus sp. DMHC-8 | reverse complement strand
TTGCGTTCCAACAGGATTTGATAATTGAACTGAGAGTTGTTCATCTGAAACAATTTATTGTTGTACTTCGGATTGCGATAACTCCATATACCTTCGTTTTCACTGGTGAACTGTATATGCTGGACATCTTTCCAGGCTTTCAGACCCAGATCCTTGCGCAGGAATGAGTCATCCGAAATATCGGTGACCAGAATCAAATCTTCCTTGTGTTTCACCTTCGGTTTGATCCGGATTTTCAAGACCTGCCGATCAAACGGATACTCTTTCAACGGAAAAACCCCATCCAACTGGGCACTGACATCATAGGAGATGAAATTGTTGTTGGTGGCCTGGTCATAATATTTTTCCCGGATGGCAGCGGCCAGCACCTTGCCGTAGGTCATCTCAAAATTCAGCTTTTCGTTCTGGTCCGGGTCCCACCGGAACCACAGGAGAAAGTCGGCCACAAAGTTGCCGGCCACCGGATCAAACGACTTGATCTCATTGACATGCAGGCCGGTAAAGACAACCGTGGTCCGCCGGACAAAACGCCCATCCATCTTGAAAGCCCGCAGGGTATCCTTGCGGGTCTTGACCAGTTCCGGGTATTTGACATAGGTGAACTGGAAACGGGCCGGCACAAACCGGCCTCCCTTGACCTCACCAATGGCAATGGGCCGGCGACTGGACCCATGACTGTCAAAATAGATGGAACCGGCAATGGAATCAATGGCATCCTCTTCCCGCAAAATTTTGCTCAAAAATTGCCGCATGGCGGTCCGTTCCGTCCCGGCCTGGCGGATGGCATGGGCGATCAGGCGCACCGCTTCATAAGAGTGGGTGGCCACCCAGTCGGGGTTGGTCTGGTAGGTTTGCACAAAGTTGGCCTCATAGCGACGGGCACTCTCGCCCAGCAGGTTGGGCAGATACGGGGTGACGGCATAGACGTTTTCAGCATAAATGCCGGCACTGCGAATAAAATGAGGCCCACCCAGACTCTCCCCGCCGATAAAGTCGGCAGTCACCCCCTTGTCCTTGAGCCATTTGATGACGTTGGCCGCCCCGCTGTAGTTCATGGCCAGCAGGATGATCTCCGCCTCGGACAACGCCTTCAGATGCGGCAGCAAATCACCGGGATTGAAGCTGGTGCCATCCACCTCGACCGCGACCATCGGCCGGCTGCCCTGCACCTCCAATTCCTTGACAAAAAATGCCGTCAGTGACTTTCCATAGGCGGTGTTGCTGTGCACAACGGCAATTTTTTGCCGCATCAGGCCGTACAGGACATAGTTGGCCAAAAAGACGGATTGATAATAATCGTCCGGAATAATGGAAAAATTCCCTGCAAACTGCGCCGTCACCGCCGGATTGGTTGCGGTGGGAGCAATCAGGGGAATTTGATTTTCCTGGTAAACTGGCGCGGCAGCCAGGGTGGGTCCGCTGAAATAATGCCCCACCACGGCCAGCAATTTGTTGTTTTCTGCCAACTCTTTGGCAGCCTCCACCGCCCGGTGCTTGACATCCACACCACTGCGATCATCGGCCACCACCAGACGCAGGGCAATGTTGTCCAGTTCCTTGTTTTTGTTAATCTCGCTGATGGCCAGTTCCACGCCGCGACGCATGCTGAGCCCCACCTCGGCAAAGGCGCCCGACAAAGGCGCCGCCAGACCGATGGCGAAGGTATCCTGTTTGCTGGCAAGCAACAGGGGGGACAACAGCAACCAGCCGAGCAGGCCGACAGCCAACACCCCCAGCAGCATGGCAGCCTGCCGCAACCGGTTGACAACCGGCATTCTGTCTCGCCCCAGCATGGACCGCAGCACCCCGGGATTCACTGAGCCCTCCTTCTGCTCATGGCAGATTACGGCGAATGGCATTCTGCACCCGACGCTTCTGGTTGGGCGCACGACGGTCCGGCGACCGATCCCCCTCCTGATCCAGGGGTTCCACCTCTCTGTCCAGAGGGTCCGTCTGGGTAAAATCACCCTGGCTGGCCGCATCCCCCGGCTCCACCTCCTGGCGCATGGCGGGGTAACGGCGCAGGTCACCAAAATCATTGCTGCGATCCCGGTCCCCCGGTTCCCGTTCGGCACGGTCCGGTGCGGGGCCGCCAGCCATGCCCAGGGAGGCGATGTCCACCACGGACAGAACAGACAGCACCACCAGAAACAAGAGCAGGCCCCCGCTGTTGACCACTCTTCCCGTGTTGTTCATCACGCCCCTCGCTTCGCAACCATTGACAGCATCTCCTGCTCCCAGGTCTAATCAGCCCGATCAATGGCGAAGTCCCTGGTCCGACGACCCCGCACATCCACAAAACCATGCAAGTTTGTGGCCGCGTTGCATGCGTCGGCACGGGTAATCGACCATTTGCCGGTACCAATGAGGGCATGCCATGGCTGATGCACCCATATTGCCGCCACTGCGCGAGGATTTGCAACTGAATCCCGGCCCGTTGGCCGATCATGGCGCACCCACATGGACCATCTACGACCCGGCCGGCAACCGTTTTTTTCGCATCGGCTGGCACACCTTCGCCATTCTTTCCCGCTGGCACCTGGGCACAGCCCCCGCCATCATTGCCGCCGTGTCCGCCCAGACCACCCTGACACCAACCTTGACCGACGTGGAGCAGGTCCACCGGTTCCTGCGGCACCACATGCTCCTGCAGATAACGGATCAGGCCGGCCTGGACCGCCTGGTCCACCGGGCCCGGACCGCCCGGCAACAGTGGTGGAACTGGTTGCTGAAAAATTATCTCTTCCTGCGCATTCCCCTGCTGTACCCCGATGCCCTCCTCACCCGTCTGCTGCCCCGGGTACGCTGGCTCTTTACCACCGAATGGTGGCTGGTCATGCTGCTGACCGCTCTGGTCGGTCTGCTGCTCATCATCCGCCAATGGGACTATTTCAGCGCCACCCTGGTCCACTCCTGGGTGTCGGGCGACCTCCTGCCGTACGGCATCGCCCTGGTCCTGAGCAAATCCCTGCATGAACTCGGTCATGCCCTGACGGCCAAACGGTACGGCTGCCGGGTGCCCGTGATGGGCATCGCCATTCTGCTGTTGTGGCCGGTGCCGTTTACTGAAACCAGCGATGCCTGGCGATTGCCGGATCGCCGACACCGACTGGCAGTGGGCGCCGCCGGCATGCTGGCCGAACTGGCCCTGGCCGCCGTGGCCACCCTGGCATGGAGTGTGCTGGATGACGGCCCGATTCGCAATGCCGCCTTTTTTCTGGCCACGGCGACCTGGATCATCACGTTGACGGTCAATCTCAATCCGCTCATGCGCTTCGACGGCTACTTTTTGCTGTCCGACTGGCTGGAATGGGTCAACCTGCAGGAACGCGCTTTTGCACAAGGCCGCTGGTTTGTGCGCAAACTGCTGTTCGGACTGGGTACCCCCCCCCCGGAATCCCTGTCCAAAAGCCGTCATCGTTTCCTGATCGGCTTTGCGCTGGCAGTCTGGATCTACCGGTTTGTGCTCTTTCTGGGTATCGCCCTGCTGGTATATCAATTTTTTTTCAAAATTTTGGGCATCATACTTTTCGGCGTTGAAATACTTTACTTTATCGTGCACCCCATCCTGGCAGAGATGACCACCTGGATCAGGCAACGCCAGCAGATCCGCGCCAACGGCCACACCCTGGTCACCGGAATGGTCCTGTTGACCGCCCTGATTGCCCTGTTCATTCCATGGCCGCACACCGTGGAAGCACCCGCCACATTGCGGGCAGTCCGCCATACCCGCATCTTCGCCCCGCAAGCCGCCCGCCTGGAGACACCCCTGCCCGCCATCGGTCAAACCGTGCAGGCGGGTGAACTGCTGGCACGCCTGCATGTTCCCGATCTGGCCCAGAAAGAGGCGCGCATCCATCGGGAAATGGCACTGTTGCGCTGGCAAATTGCCGCCCGCAACCAGGACAAGGAACTGCTGGAACAGGCCCAGGCCCTGCAAGAGCAGTTGGCCGCCCGCCTGACCGAATGGACCGCCGCCCGCCGGGAGCAGGCCCGCCTGACGCTGACTGCCCCCTTCACGGCCACAGTGGTCAATCGCCTGGAGGCGGCCCACACGGGTGAATGGGTCGCCGATGGCGAAGCCTTGTTGAGCCTGGTAGACCCCTCCGAACCAATCGTCGAAGCGTTCATCACCGGGGATCACCCGGGCGTCAGCCCCCAGGCCGAGGCCATCTTCTACGCGGACAACCCCGACCTCGAACCTCTGCCCTGCCGACTGCTGACCGTCGACCAGGTCAACACGCCACGACTGACTGATCCCGAACTGACCTCGCGCCATGGCGGCCCCATCCTCGTCCGGGAGGAACACACAGAGGAGTGGATACCCAGAGATCCCCATTTCCGGGTCACCTGCACCCCCCGGATCGCCCCGCCCCCCCTGACCCAATTGCGGCGCGGGACGGCCGTTATCACGGCCCATCCCGAGAGCCCGGCCAACCGCCTCTGGCAGAAGATCTCCTCCCTGCTGTTAAGAGAAAGTGGATTTTAAACAATCATTTATATATAACGTGGAAAAGGATACCCCCCGGCAGGGAAAGGCTTGATCCCCGCCAGCGGATGCTCTAGAATTCTCGCCGCGGATGGGGGAAGGCATGCCAACTCCCAGCCAATGACCAACCGGGAAACAGCAGGAGCACCGTTGTGAACAGTACGCTATTCGAGGCAGCCGTCCAGGCCGCAGCCCGGGCCAATGCCGCCAAGGCCGCCGAAGAGATGGCTTGGCAGGCCTGGCTGGCATCCAATACCGATGCCAACGAGGCCGCCTTTTTTGCGGCCAACGCTGCCTGGCTCCAGGCCGTCAAGGAGTGGATTGCGGCCGTCAACAGATCCGCAGAGGCCGCCGCCGCCCATGCCGATACCACGGCGTGCGCCTTGCACGCCTGACAACCCTCATCCCACAGCAGGCCCGGGAGGCTGCCTTGCTCCTGGCATCGCCATTATCCACTGCCTCCGGACCCGCCTGCTGCATCCGCATTTTCCTCTTCCGTCTTTTCCTCAGTCAGCCTGTTTCGGCCTGCGGTACGACCGCCTTCCGGCGTTTCCGCCGGAAGCAGTCGGCTGCGCTGGTCGGCACGCCGCTCTTCCACCAGAATCAAAGCCAGCAGCGAGCGGATCAGGGTCGCAATCTCCTCGGTCTGTTCCCCCATGGTCTGGTTGGCCACACCGCTTTGCTGGATCAAATGATAATTGGCAGTCGCCATGTCGCGCAGCATGGCCAACTCTCCCTGTACATCCGCGATCAGTTCGGCCTGTTTGTGGGCAGCACTCTTCACCTCGCCGGACCAATCCGTCAACTGCAATGCGCCCTCTGTTACCGTCCCGAAATGGCCAGAAGCCTGTTTGACATCATCCCGGCCATGACCGATCTCCCGACAGGCGGTCTCCAGTTGCACCACCACACTCTCGATAATCTGCACAATCGTCTGGCTCAACCCCTTGATCTCATCCGTAAAAATGGCAAAACCGCGACTGGCCTCCTGGCGGGATGCCTCGGCACTGGCACTGGTGGCCAGCAGATTGACCTGCATGGTGTTGCTGTTGAGTGATTGCAGGTTTCTGTGAATCTGCTCACACAAACCGGCGGACCGGTTGGTGATTTCATTAAAATTCAGGATGAGTTGGTCGGCCTGTCTGGCCTTGGCGGCCATCTCCCGGGCCACGCTGCCGGCCTCCTCCATGATGCGCAGGTTGCTGGCCGTCAAACCACTCAGTACGGTCAGGGCACTGCCCAGGGCCCGCATGGAATCCTGCCGACTGTCATCGTTGCTGGTCAGGTGCACAAAGGTGCCACCAATCTGCTGGGCCGAATGGAGCAAAAAATCGGCCTTCTTGCGAAACGGTTCCGCCATGGTCCGCAAGGCGTCCGCCCGTTGACGCAGGCGTCCCTGCTGCGAGGCATGGATGGACAACAGCACCGACAAACCACCAACCGTGAACAAGGTCATCGTCAGGACAAAGGCCACCCAGGCCACATAGTGTTCCCGACTGGCCTCGGTGGACAGATTGCGCGACAATTCCCGGGTGGCGTCAAAAGCCTGTTTCAATTTGCCCTCCAGACGCCTGGTTTCGTCATCCAGCGACGAACTGCTGTTGCTGAGATTTTTCAGGTATTCCTGTTCTGCTTCCGCCAGGGTTTGATTGCCGTTGCCGGTGATGATGCCGGCCTTGGTCAGGAAACGGTATTTGTAAATACTGCGAATGATGCCCCCCGCCAAATGTTCAAAATCGGCGTGTATTTTTTGAAAATCACTGATAATGCTTTTGACCTGCTCCAGTTGTCTCTTGTCCCCCTCCGACTTGGCACTTTCCATGCCTTTCTGGGCCAGATAACGGGCCTCGACCAGCACGTTGGTCAGACGGCGTCCCGCATTGGCAAACCGCTCATTGGCCATCTCGAATTTGCCCCGGTCATCGGTCTCGCCAAACAGAAAGGCCGCATTGATGTGCAACAACTGCTCCAGTTGCTGCCGGGAAACCTCCGATACAGCCAGCGCCAGCGGCACATCCTCCCGGTCCAGGCGGGTCAGACGCTCCTCCAGACGGTGGTTGACATGGATGACAAAGAGGCCCATCCCCAAGGCCGTCAATCCCAGAAACAGGAACAAAACCGTCAATTGACCAGACAACTTCATATTATTCAACATGATTGTCACATATGATAAGGTGTGGATGATTCCTAGAACTTTACCTGGAACAAGACAAGGACAATACCGGCCACCAACAACGGATACACCACCATGGACACGGCATCCAGTTTCTGGGCAATATCAATTTTCTTGATATTGTTAAAATAATTGACAACTGCTGTCTCGACAATCGTCAGGAAGAACAATACATAAGAGGAGAGAAAAAACAGGTCACCCCGCACCAGATACCCCACCCCCAGTTTATTGACATTGTGGTACGCCATGGCACTCAACATGGTGGTGATGCCGACCGAATAACGGGTTGACAGCACATCATAACCGATGCTGAATATGACATAGGCCGACGTGACCAGTACCAGCAATGGCAACAGGGCAATCAGATATCCGCTCGATTTGCGTTCCATCAGGATATGGTAATTGTATTGCGAATGATCAAGAAGAAACAGTTTGTTGTCATATTTCGGGTTGCGATAACTCCAAAGAAAATCCTTCTGCGTGGTAAACTGCATATGATTGACATCCTTCCAGGCACCAAAATCCAGCTTCCTGGTCAAAAAAGAGTCATCGTCAATATCCGTCACCAGGATCAGATCCTCATTGGTTTTCAGTTTTGGCTTGATGCGAATTTTCAAGGTCTGGCGGTCGAATGGATAATCATGCAACGGAAAATAATCCACCATGCGGGCCGAGACAATATAGGAGATGAAATTGTTGTTGCTCTTCTTGTCAAAATATTTTTCCCGCACCGCCGCAGTCAGCACCTTGCCGTAAGTCATTTCAAAATCCAGATTCTTGTTCTTGCCCGGGTCCCAGCGGAACCAGAGATTGAAGTTGGCCACAAAGTGGCCGGCCACCGGATCAAACGATTCCACTTCGTTCAGATGGATGCCGGTATAGACCACCGTGGCACGTTTCATGAACTGATTGTCCATGTAAAAAATATCGGCGCTCTTTTGCCGGAGTTTGGCCAACTCCTGGTACTTGACGTGCGTCAACTGGAAACGGGCGGGAATATATCGCCCATGTTTCACCTGTCCCACCCACAAATTGCGCCGACTGGCTCCCCATTCGTTGAAATAGAGATCTCCGGCAATACTGGGCATGGCATCCTGCTTAGAAATCATTTTGCGCAGCAGGTTGCGGATGTCGGTACCATCCCGTCCAACCTGGCGGATGGCATGGGCAATCAGGCGGGTGGCCTCATAAGAGTAGGTGGAAATCCAGTCCGGCTCCTGCTGAAACTCTCGCAAAAAATCAATCTGATAGTTCTTGGAAGCCTCGCCGAACAGGCTGGGCAGATACGGCGTGACGGCGTAGGCATCCTCCGCATAAATGCCGGCGCGACGGATGAAATGGCTGCCACCCAGGCTCTCGCCGCCGATCACGTCCGTCTCCACGCCATTCTTCCGCAAAAATTTGATCATTTTTGCTGCGTTGACGTAGTTCATGGCCAGAAAAATCGTGTCGGAATCCGCCAATGCCTTGAGGCGACTTTTCAACAGATCCAGGTTGACACGGGTATGATCAATTTCCACCGTGACCGAGGGTGTGACATTGTTGGCCGCCATTTCCGCCAGAAAATACTCCTTGAGGGAACGGCCATAGGGGGTCTTGTCGTTGATAACCGCCACATTTTTGCGGTCCAAACCATGCAGAATATAATTGGCCAAAAAACGGGACTGATAATAGTCGTCCGGCATCATGCTGAAGGCCCAGTCATTATTGGCGGTCAGCGCGGGCAGGGTCGCCGAGGGCGACACAAACGGCACCCTGCGGGTTTTGTAGACTTCGCCGCCGGTGATGGTGGCCATGCTGAAATAATGGCCAACCACCGCCACCAGATTGGGAATATCCGTGAGTTTTTTGGCACTGCGCTCGGCATACGAACTGACATTGGCCGCGCTGCGGTCGTCAGACACCGCCAATTTCAGCTCATATTTTTCCAGCTCGCCACTCCGGTTGATGTCCTGGATGGCCAGCGCCACCCCACGCTGCATGGAGAGACCCACATCCTTGAACGGACCAGACATGGGACCGGCCATGCCGATGACCAGCACCTCCTTTTGGTGGAACACCGCCTGCCCCACATAGGCCATGCCGCCCAATGCCAGCAACACCCCCATGATGAGCAGATAAAATTTTACCCTGGCCATGTCACCCCGAAAAACAGCGCAAACTGTTGCAACAAGCGGTTTTCATCATGCCTGTTCACGGCTCTCCCTCCTCCGCCGATGCACCGCCCACTGCAGCGGGTTGGCCACCCCTGCCACCGACGGAAAAACATTGACCGTTGCCATCCCACAAACGGGCCGAGGCGGTCTCCACGGCAGGCTGACAATCGGACCCGACATGATCGTCTCCCGGGTCGATCTCCCGGTCGCCGGCAATGGACCAACCAAAATCCCCCCGATACCCCCGGCCACGCACCGTGATGTCACCCACGGCCGCCTTGTCTGGTGCCGGTTCAACCCGCGGGGAACGGGCCCGACCGGCCAACGGTTGCGGATCATGATCAGCCGCCTGCAGCGGCCAGGACAACAACCAGCCCAGCCAGCACAGAACCACCCACCCCATGACCCGCCATCCGGGCACCCGCCGGGTGCCGTGGTCCAACAAAAGGCAAGAAACACGGGCATGTTCCCGCACGATAGTCTGCTCTCCCCACACAGAAAGCCCAGCTTGTCTGGCACGACAAACACTTGCAATGGACACAAAAGTGCTCCCTGCACGGGCCCATCCGTCATCATCAGGCCCCGCACATCTCCCACAATCGTTCTTGCACGCAATATCTATGCTAAACTGCACCCATCTCGGGATTCGTCGTTTGGCGGGTAAAGTTTGATGGGGTCCAGGGGAGATTTCTCCCCTGGCGGGTCCAGGGCAGAGCCCTGGGATTTTGCTGTTGACTTTAACAAGAGCCGCAGCCGGTTTTTGCTGCGGCGTTTTCAGCATGCGCCGCAGGCAGGCTGGCGAAACCTGACGCTCTGCCGGACGACACGGTGATCAAGGCCCGGCAACGCATCCCGTTTCGGACCACTACGAGTAATCCAGTCGATGCCCGTATTCCATCTCATAAATTTCAAAGATTGTAATGGCCATGGCCGCAATCAGTGGACCAAAGAAAAGCCCAAGAATGCCGAAGGAGAGGATACCGCCAAACGTGGAAAGAACTGTCAACAGAGTGTGATCAAGAGGGCTGGCTTTCTGGCCATCGTCACAGTCAGACAGGGCAATGCGTGTGAAACGGTTGATCAGCACTGGTCGCAGCAGATTGTCCACCAGAAAGCCGTTGACCACGCCCCCCCAAAAAACCAGGAACAAGGCAGCCCACCATTGATCATGGGCGTACAACCAATAGACTGTGGGGCCCCAAACCAGCATGCTGCCCAGAACCGGCACAAAAGATGTGACGGCAACCGCCACACCCAGGGTAAACCATGGCAGCCCCATAAAGAGTGACACGACAGAGATGGAAATCCCCTGGACCAGTGAAATGGACAAGGTCGAAAGAGTCAGAACCGTTGCCAACTGGGCAAAACGATGCATGATAAAATCATCCAACCTGTTGGGCAGTGGAGAAATAATTTTGATCTGTTTAACCAGTACCGGTCCGTCCCTGTAAAAGAAAAACAGTGCGAAGGCAATCAGGATCAATGCGGAAAAAAAAGCCGCCGCATTGCCGAATATACTCTGAAACAAGAAGAGGGAAAGATTTTTGACCACGATTGTCATTTGGTCCAAACTGCCATTGAATTGTTCCATAACAATTTTTTGCAATTCATCGGGCAGCGGCAAGCGGTCCAACAAACGTTCACGCAACTGGCTCAATTCACCGGGTGACAGAGAGGTCATGTGTTCCTTGAGTTCTGAAACAACGCGTCTGATGCCTGCCCCAGTGATTGCCAGCAGATAAGCGACCGGAGTAATCACCAATCCAAACACCATGCCTGTCATCAACATGGCGGCCGATGATGCTCGCATTGAAAATTTTTGTTGCATCTCCTGATAAAATGGATACGTAGAAGCCGCCAGCACAGTGGCCAGAAACAGTCCAGGCAAAAACGGCATCATCAACCAGAACAGCCCCAGCATGGCCAGAATCAACAATATGGCCAGGAATCCTTCCTGGTACAGTGGTGGCATTGGCTCGCCTGGCTGTGGTGGAGTGTGCATAATCATGTGATCCGGGTGAGTCATGATAGACTGATAAATCAATCTGTTGGTTGTATATTTTTCAATCGGCACGAATGTCTGAATCCCCTCATGCCCGCCCCCTTTCTCGGAATGAAACGGGCGATCTGGCCTGACCACGGTTAATGGAGGTGGTGCCTCAGCCGACTCTGGGGCACATTCTGACAGAAATCTGAACAGAATGCACCATTTTGTTCAACCCCAAGCATGGTGATGGATTGATTGAAGAAAATACGACTGTCCAGCCCACACCACCGACTCGGTTCTAAAACATTATAAAAAAAATATAAAGATAATTTTGGATGTTTTTAAACGATAAAAAAAGCCCCCATGCCCCCTCCAGTAACGAATTTGCCGTCGACGCTGACTCACATAACGCTGTCTGCGGCGAATTTTTTTTGATACACTGGCAGTCAGGCTGCATTGGCACGGAAGGAGATCACCCATGAGCACCGCACTGACTGTCGACGATGTTTGGAAAATGTTTCAGGAAACCAACCGATTGTTCCAGGAGTCCAGGCGGGAGTTTCAGGAGTCCAGGCGGGAGTTTCAGGAGTCGCAAGTCGAGTGGCGACAGCAACGCCAGGAAATGGAACGCGCAAGACAGGAAGATCGCGCAAAAACAGAGGAAGCCTTTCGTGAGACAGAACGCCAGATGCAGGAGACCGCCGCGCAAATGCGGGAGACAGACCGCAAGATTGACAAGGTTACCACCCACATCGACAGGCTTGGTGGACGCCTTGGGGAGTTTGTGGAGGGACTGGTCGCTCCGGCCTGTAAAACCCTCTTTGCGCAAAGAGGCATCCCGGTTCACAAAGTCAGCCGACGGGTTGAGGCCGACTTGACGGGTGGTCGTCACATGGAAATCGATCTGTTGGTGGTGAACACCGACGCCGTTGTACTGGTGGAAGTCAAAAGCAAACTGACGGTGGATGATGTGCGAGAACACCTGACACACATGTCAGAATTCAAGGAATTCTTCTCGGAATACGCAGACAAGCAAGCGGTCGGTGCTGTCGCCGCCATGGTGATCGAAGAGAATGTGTGCCGTTTTGCCATCAACAGCGGTTTGTTCGTCATCGAGCAGGCCGGTGACACGCTGCGGATGGCCAATGACGAGCAGTTCCAGCCAACAGTCTGGTGAGCTGTCTTGGCAATTTCAGAGGACCTTTGACACCCTGTTGGACGCAACGATGATCAAGGCCGGTCTTCCGTTAAACGGGACTCAATGATTGTCAGAATACGTTTGGCGAACTCTGTATAACTCCTGCCATGGCAAAGCGCACGAGGGGAAGCCGCCGGTTCCCCCGTCAGACAGGCCCGCATTTCCTCCTTGGTGCGATACCACAGGCAATGGTCATCCCAGTGGGGTTCCTCTGCCCGGTAGCGGCAATCGTAGACGATCGGAATGGCGCCACAGGCCGATACCTCTGTCAGACGCTGGCTCCTCAGATCGAACGGATGGGGCACAAGAACATATCGTGCTTCATTGTAGACACCCGCCACCGCCGGTCCGTGTGGTAATATCCCCTTGTAAAAAGGTCGCACAGCCGCATTCGATTCCCACCGGTGTCCGAACACTTCCACTTCTATTTCATCGGACAATTCACACAGCCAGCGTATCGACACATTCCGAACTACATATCCCCAAAAGAAGTTAAAAATATTCTCTTTTTGATAGGGAAATCGACCGGAAAACTGATCAAGGAGTTCATTTGTTATCGGTTCTCCCGCTGCAAATATTTCCTCCAGTTCAGTCAACAGCCGTTCGTGCCCAACAATATGACCGAGGACAAAATCGTGGGAGGACCCCACAAAAACAACTTTATTTTTTCTTGGCATACAAAAATCTTGAAAAATTTCTTCGTCATAACAAAAACCTTGACGGCGAACATTCGTCGCACCGCACTGGTACAGTAAAATATCCAGCTCTTTGCTGATGGAGTAAACCAAATCCCGTGGCCGCCATGGCATGGGATTGCCAGCCAGGATGGCGGGGGTTGGATCCTCGAACCACAGAACCCTGAACACATCAGGATGTGACTGGAAACTCAGATCGGAAGCCAGATTGAATGCGTTATTGATGTCAATCACAATGTGCGGATTAAATGCAATCTGTGCTTGCAGCCAATGATGAAAATGAAATGTTTCCGTCTTGTCAGGCTCGACAAAATAGAGAGCATCACACCCGTTTTTCCGAAATCCGTTTGCCAGGTCACGGGCATTGTACATCAGGACGTCTCCGTGCCGAGAAGCGGGCAAATAGACACGCAGCGGTTCTCCCGGGATCCATGTCGGGCGGGTGGCATGACATACCCGGCCCAGTCGTCGGGTCTCACTGATCCGGGCCTGACGAACATTGTTCAGAATGGATGCCATGCGACTGCCTGCAATGCGTTCTGCCTCAATGGCAGGATTAAAGTCAATTTCTGTTGGCAGCGTCAGAGTTGAATGACAAAGAAAAGTGACCGCCTCTTGAGGGGCCATTGGCACCGGAACCAGATTGGGCAGTAAATCCCTCCCTGGTTCCCCCATGTAATAGCAGACCTGTAATCCGGTGGTCTGTATAGACTCTTGCACCAGATTGTTCTGGCGTGCAACATTTGCCGCCCGTTCCCGATCAACAAAAAAAGTGTGCTGCTTCGGCAGGGGATTTATATCTGGATCGACCTTTCCATAATATCGTGCCAGCTTTATTCGATAATTGGCCGAGTCCAGCATGCCAAGAGAGCGCAAGGCGGCAGAAAGCAGTTCATGAATTTCTGCCCGATCCGACTCCAAACGTACTGCCTTGTTCAGTACCATCAATGCCTCAGCATCTTTTTGCTGGCGAAGCAATACGCGGCCCAATTGGCACAGGGCGTTGACATAGTCAGGTCGCAGACGAATGGCCGCCTGGAATTCCATTTGAGCGTCGGCCCATCGCTCCTGCCGCATCCATGCAATGCCCAGGTTGTATGACAGAATATGGCTATCTGGAACAATATTCTTGGCGCGAATAATACGCTCTGCAGCCTGCAAGAAATCACCCTGCTGGATGCAGAGCAAACTGGTCAAATGCAACAGCTCTGCATTATCCGGGTCGGTGAGTAGCAGTTGCTCGTACAGGGACCACGCCTTGTTCAGGTCGCCACGGCGGTGATATTCCTTGGCATCTTTTATGGATACTGCGGAAGCCATTTCGTCTACCCTGAAACCTAAACAGTGACAGCCTGATTCCCCAGGAAACCATTCGCCAGTATTGACTTGCTCGAAGCCCCCCTGACACTTTACCCGCCAATGGCGTTTTGTCACCCCACTAGCAAGATTCGGGAACGACATACTGCGGGCAGATCACCTGGGTGATCGGATGGTCGGGATGATCAAGACGCATGGCCGTCAGTTTCCCTCCGTATACACAACCGGAATCCAAGCCCCACGACTGATCATGCAGGGTCAATCCGGCAGCCGCCCAGTGCCCGTAGACAATCCGTGCCCGCTCTCCCTCGGGACGCAGTTCAAACCAGGGACGAAAAGGAAATTCCGGCGTTGCCGGCGCTGCGGAAGGCACAAAGGCATAAGGGTTGGCCAAACCGGCAACCAACGGATTGTTGGGCCACAAAGGCCGTCCGTCAGGCGAGCACAAGCGCAGACGGGTCATGACGGCAAAGGCAAAACGCAGTCGATCCAGGGTGTCACCGGCAGGCTCCTCTTCCTCCAGACGGGCGCTGTCCCACTCCTGAAAAAAAGTCCGACTGGCGCGTTCATCCCGCAAAATCCGGCCCAATGCCGCAGAATACGCCCGGACATCAGCCAGGCTCCAGGTGGGTACCAGTCCCGCATGCACCACGCCCAGGCCCAGGTCCTGGTCACAATGGAACAGGGGCCTGGCCCGCAACCAGGCGGTCAACGCCCGGCCATCGGGTGCCGCCCGCAACGCTTGCAAAAAAGGCAGCAATCCCCGGTCTTCCAGACCACTGAAGCCGGCCACCGCCCGACCTTCATGGTTGCCCATGACCGCCACGACCTGCTCACCCAGCCCCCGCACCAGACGCAATACCCCCAGAGAGTCCGGCCCGCGATTGATCAAATCTCCCACAAACCACAGACGATCCCGACCCGGCTGAAACGCGATGGCCGCCAGCAACGCATGCAACTCGGCCAGGCAACCGTGCACATCACCGATTGCGTAAACGGCCATCCCGACACCGTGACTGCGACACCCCCCACCCACCGCCCGACCACCGGAGCAGATCGTGAGAATGGGCATGGAAAATGATGAATGGATACATGAATGATCAACCTGTCGATGTATGCCACCGGCTGAACGGGTTGGCGATCAAATTGGAATTGAAATAGCGGGAATCGGTCGAGATCTCGTCGCCCACCCAGATGGGCAGCGGGGGCTCCTGCTGCTCGGTGGCCAGTTCCACCTCGGCCAGCCACAACCCCTGATTGACCCCCAAAAACTCATCCACCTCCCAGATCAGTCCGGCATGCGGGACCCGATGACGAATCTTTTCGATCAGGGGCCGCTCACACAACTCATCCAGCATGAACTGCGCATCGGCCAGCGGAATGGCATATTCCAACTCGGTCTTGGCGATGCCGCGCGTCAGACCTTTGATGGTCAGCATACCCTGTTCACCGACCACCCTGACCCGCACAACCCGCTCCTTGACCGTGGACAAAAACCCCTGGCGGATGGTGTGCGAGGCCGATACCTGTGCACACCCAGAGGCTTGCCACAACTCCTGACGAACCAAAAACCGGCGCTCGATCTCTCTGGCCACGTCCTCGCCCTCAACCGGTCACCAGGGCGTGTTGACATTCGGCTCCAAAGGCCTTCATACGGCGTTGTGGGGCCGAATGTCAACACGCCCTAGGGAATCAAATCCGCCGTCCAATGTTCGACATCAACGGTCACCTGCCCCTGCAACAACGCGGCAAAGGCCAGCAAAGCCTTGCGGGCACTGCCGATGGGATAATAATAGGCATCCCAGTTTTCATGCCCCTCGCCATCGTGCAGGGGGATGACATGATCAAACTGCCAAGCTTCCCGCATTTCCAGCAGGGCACTGTTGCATCTTTTCTCAATGTTTTCCAGATCGCGCAGCGACAACTGGCCCTTCTGACGCTGGGTGCGATGCAACAATTTGTGACGCTGCACATCGGCAATAAACTTGTTGAGGTCCACACCCCGTTCCGGGTCCTTCAGATAAAGAATCTCCTCCCGGGCCAGTGGCGAAAGAAACACAGAGAGGGTGGGAAACCGTTCGAACAGCCCGAATTCCCGCAATTTGCCCGGGACAAAGGGGTTGCCTTCAAAAAAGGGAATGCGCCCGGTATCCAGGATGCGTTGCACCTGGGCAATCTCCAACGCCTGGAGATCCCCTCGCACATCCGCCACCACGTAACCGGTCCGATCCCGCAACGCCTCAACACTGCTGCGCGACCGAAAAAAATAGTCCACCCCCTCCTCCTCCCCCGGTCGCGGAGAACGGTCATTGAACAACACCAATTGCCTGAACCGGTCAGCCAGTGCCGGATAAAATCGCCGAAAAGCGGTAAAAAGCGGCCCCTTTCCCACACAGGAGGGTCCCGACAACACCACCATCTTGTCCACCCGACTCTCCTCTCATCTGCTTCGGGATGACCCCCGCACCGGTTACGCACCGGGGCGGGAGACCCGATGATTGGCCAACAGGATCAATCGGCAATCTGCAATTCACGCTTGAAGATGGCCTTGTGAATGTCTCCCAGACTCACAATACCCACCAGGTGATCACCCTCCTCCACCACCGGAATGCGGCGAAAACGGTGCAGGGCCATTTTGGAGGCCGCCTGCATGACCAATTCGTCGGGGGAGACAGAAAAGACCCGCTTGGTCATCAGACTGCCCACCGAGCGGGAGAGCACATCGCGATAGGAATTTTCCATGGAGAGAAAATCCCGTGCACGCACCGGATCTTCCAGAAAATCGGAATAACTGGGCAGCAGCGCATTCAGAATGTCCTTTTCGGAGATGATACCGAGCAGTCTGCCGTCATCATCGACCACCGGCAAGCCGCTGATCTTGTTCGTGCAAATGGTGGCGGCCACCGCACGGATCGAATCCTCTTTTTTGACGGTACGCACATTGGCAACCATCACATCTCTGACTAGCATGACTATTTATTCCTTATGAGAGAATTGAGATACGACGCCCGACTCCGGCCCATTCCCCTCCTGCGCCGGGCATACCAACTTTGCCTGTTGCAGCGAAGGGACAGACGGCCCCACCAACGGCAGGCACAAGAACAGAGCATCTTCGGTGCCGGCTCCAAGCCTGTAATAACCCTTGCGAGCATAGAGGAAATGGAACCCCATGTCTTGGTACAGCGTTCTGGCTGGCAGATTGGAGGCCCGCACCTCCAACAGGAGGGAGTGACCACCATGGGCAGTGGCATGGCGAACCAGATCCTGCAGAAGTCGTCTGGCACCCCCGCATCGACGCACGGCGGGCGCCGTCCCCAGGGTCAACAGGTGCCACTCATCCACCAGCAAGCGTGCCACACTGTATCCCAACAAGCCATCCGATGTATCGGTCAACACGCGGCAGTGGGAGCCCAGTACGATCTCTTCGTCAAACATGCCAGCCGTCCAGGGCGACGGGGCGATCAGCGCTTCCAGGCCTGCCACACGCTGGACATCCAGGCGGGTCATTGACCGGATCTGCACGCCGCACCATGTATTTTCACTTCAGCATCCGGGGAGCGCTGGTAGTCCGGCAGGGTGGCCAGCAGTGGGGTATCACCTGCCTGCATCGACCGCGCCTGCCCGAAGAGCTGCTGCCCCAACAAACCCAGCAGAAAGGGATCGGTCACCCAGGTCGACTCCGGGGTCACCGCAAACGGTCTGCCCAGCACGGTACGAAAGATCCCGGCATGGAGATGCAGTCCGGAACCGGTCAGGCAGAGAGACTCCGAATGCCATTCAGACAGGCCAGCCAGGGTATCTGCCCATTGCGTCGGGGTTTGCGCCGTGGTCGGTGCAAGATATCGTCGTGGTACACCACCGTCCAGATGATAGAGTGCAGCAAACAGTTCGCCACGCCGGGCATCCACCACCACGGACAACCAACCTTGCGTACACCCCGCACCCGCCGCCAACACATCCAGACCGGAAACCCCCACCACAGGCGTGCCCTGCACCAGGGCGATGCCCTGGGCATATCCCAAGGCAATGCGCAGCCCCGCAAAAGAACCGGGACCGATGGTCACCGCGATCAGTTCCAGCTCGGCACACGAGCAGGACTCCCGGGCCAACAGGGCGGCCACCCGTTCCGGCAACAGGACCGCATGCCCCGC
>JAMOAX010000212.1:0-3701 GCA_039908555.1 Magnetococcus sp. DMHC-8 | reverse complement strand
GGCCGGGTTGACCACGGCCCAGCTGGTTTCTCTCAGCACCACGCAGATGCGGGGTATGACGACGACGCAACTGGGTGGGCTGGATACGGTGCAGGTGGGTGGCTTGAGCAGCACGCAGATTGCTGCCCTGACCAACACGCAGGTGGGCGGTCTGGGTTCTGCCAGCATCGGTGTGTTGAGTACTGCTCAGATCCAGGGACTGACCAAGCAGCAGATCGCGGTGTTGGATGTGGCCACCCAGGTGGTGGGCTTGACCTCCACTCAGATCAGGGTGTTGACTTCGACGCAGGAGTCTGGTCTGACGACGGACCAGGTGGCGGCCTTGAGCACGGATCAGATTGCCGGGTTGACGGCGGCCCAGATTGGCAACCTTTCTGTCAGACAGACCGGCAGTCTGACGTCGACGCAGATCTCGGCGTTGACCACGACCCAGGCGACCGGTTTGAGCAGTGGCGGTTTGGCACAGATCTCCGTCGCCCAGTTGGCGGGTCTGCAAGCCACGCAGATTGCCGTGTTGTCCGTGACGCAGGTGAAGGGGCTGAATTCCACCCAGATCAATGGGTTGACTGACGCTCAGGTGGCTGGCCTGACGGCGGCGCAAATTGCTTCCCTGACGGCGGCGCAAGAGCGTGGTCTGGCGGCTACCCAGATCGCGGTCTTTACGTCGACCCAGATCGGCGCCTTGACCACCACGCAGATCAGTGCCCTGACCACCACCCAGGAGGCTGGGCTGACGGCCGATCAGATTGCCATGTTCAGCGCTGCCCAGATTGGTGCCTTGACGGTGGCTCAAATCCAGGCCCTGGATGCCAACACCCAGGTTTCCGGTTTGAGTGCGAAGACGGGCCTCTTGACGGTGGCCCAGGCCAAGGCTCTGGAGGTTGCCGACTTTGCTTCGTTCAGTGCGGCTGGCATCGCCGGTTTCACCCAGGCCGATGTCAATGCCTGGAGCACCGACCAGAGGACGGCGTACACGAATGCCGGTGGTACCAAGACCAAGACGGCGTAGTGGTCGAAAAAGCGGGTCCGGTCGCCTGGTTGCGACCGGACCTTGCGCACAAAAAAGCCCCTCTCCTTCGGGAGAGGGGCTTTTTTGTTGTGTGGTGCATGGGGCACAAAAAAAGGCCCGCGCTGTGGCACGGGCCTGTCAAATCTCCTGCTACCGTCACGGGTTCAGGGGGATCACTCCCCTGAACGGGTGGCATATGGCTGGCGGACTAGGATTCGAACCTAGGTTGGAGGAGTCAGAGTCCTCAGTCCTACCGTTGAACGATCCGCCAATAGGGGCTCTATGTACACCGGTCGGGCATGGCTTGTCAAGATTTCTCTGCGGGTGTGGCGGCGGGTGGTGTATTTTGCAACCGGTTGGCCCCTTCTGTCAGGCGGTGCAGGCTTTTTTCCCGGCCCAGCAGATGGAGTGTTTCATAAATGCCTGGCGAGCTGGCGGTGCCGGTCAGGGCCACCCGCACCGGTTGGGCCAGTTGGCCCACCTCCAGGCCGTATTGGGCCACGGTTTGCTGAAAGGCCGCTTCGATGGGCTGCACCTGCCATTCCGGAAGGGCAGCGAGGGCAGACAGCAGGGCGCAAAAGGGGGCCGGGGGGGTCGGGTCGAAATATTTCCTGGCGGCTTTGTCGTCGTAGGGCAACACCGAATCGACAAAGAAAAAAAGGCATTTGTCGGCCATTTCCACCAGGGTTTTGGCACGGGGTTGGAACTCGGGAATGATGGCCCGGACCAGTTGCGGGTCGGGATGGTGGATGCCGCGTCTGGCCAGTTGCCAGAGCAGATCCGGGAGCAACTGATCGGGATGGGCGGCGCGGATGTGGTGGCCGTTGACCCACTGCAGCTTGGAAAGGTTGAAGATGGCCGCCGATCGTCCCACGTCACGTACGTCAAACCACTGTTCCATCTCGGCCTGCGAAAATATTTCCTGTTCCCCGTGTGACCAGCCCAATCGCACCAGATAGTTGTTGACCGCCGACGGCAGAAAGCCGTCCTCCCGGTATTGCAGGACGGAGACGGCGCCATGTCGTTTGGAGAGTTTGCTGCCGTCGGCACCGTGCAGCAGCGGCATGTGTGCGTACCGGGGAATCTCCCAGCCCAGGGCCTGGAAGAGGTGGATCTGCCGGGGGGTGTTGCTGATATGATCCTCGCCGCGGATGACCAGGTTGATGCCCATGGCATGGTCGTCGACCACCACGGCCAGATTGTAGGTGGGGGAACCATCGGAGCGGACCAGGACGAGATCGTCCAGTTCATCGTTCTGGAAGCGGATGGTGCCCTGGATTTGATCCTCCCAGGCCGTCACGCCCTCGGTGGGGGTCTTGAAGCGGATGACGAAGGGTTGATCATCGGCCGCCGGTTCGCCGTCCTGGGCAACGCGGGTGCGGCAACGGCCGTCATAGCGTGGCTTGATTTGCTGTTCCCGCTGGGTGGTGCGCAGTGCATCCAGGGTTTCCCGGCTGCAATGGCATCGATAGGCCTTGCCTTCTGCCAGCAGGCGGTGGGCGGCGGCCAGGTAGAGGTCGGTGTTGTCCGACTGGAAGAAAGGGCCTTCGTCGGGGTCCAGTCCCAGCCAGTGCAATCCTTCGAGGATGGCATCGACGGCCTCCTGGGTGGAGCGTTCCCGGTCGGTATCCTCGATGCGGAGAATAAAGGTGCCGCCGACACGTCGGGTATGCAGGTGGCAGAACAGGGCGGTGCGGGCACCGCCGATATGCAAAAACCCGGTGGGTGAGGGGGCAAAGCGGGTACGAACGGTCATGATCAACCTCCTGCCAAGACGATTGCGGGTCCAGGGGGCGCATCCCTCTGGTGGGGGCAGCGCCCCCGGATCGGCATGATTACCCAGCCCCCCATTATACACACATCTCACCCGGGAGCACCCCTGGCCATATGGCAAGGCGGATCTTCTGCACCATGCCATTCTTTCTGGCTGGCGTTAAGGGTCGGATCGGGTTAAAATGACGGCCCCGATCATTCTTTCGGCCATTTTATTACCATTTCAGCCCGGGGCAGAGCCCTGGACAGAGGAGTTGCCTGCCGTGGGTGCACCCAAAGATCTCAATAACCCGGCTGTTTATGCCGAGGCCCTGGTTCGAGCTGTCTTGAATCCCAGTCGGGAGCCGTTGGCCGCCTGGCTGGCTGGCGTGGAGGAGGCGTCGGAGAGGAGTCTGTCTGCGTATCCTTTTCAGCAGTGGTATCACTATTTTGCTGATCGTTTGCTGGACATGATGCCCCAGCCCGAGTTGGGTTTCCAGTCCCGGCCCCGACGGGCGGTGACGGCCCCCAAGGTGGGTCGCAACGATCCCTGTCCCTGCGGTTCCGGCAAAAAATACAAGCTGTGCCATTTGGACCAGGAGGAGAGTCCCGACTGGAAAATCGGCTCGCCCACGCCGGCCATTCGTGCCATGGCGGTGGCCAAACTGGTTCATGAGTTACCGCTTTCCCGTCTGGACAAGGTGCCGCTGACGTTGGCCACGCCGGTGGCCCTGACCGAGATGGCCGCCGTGTTTCAGGCCAATGATCGTCTGGAGGAGGCGCTGGCCCTGGTGAAGCAGGTGTTGGAGGGAGATCGGTCCGATCCGTTTTTATTGTATGATTACTGGATTGCCCGTCGGGGCCGGGACTGGAAACCCAACTCGGGCTGGGGCATCATGTCCAGCAAACGATCAGCAAAATAGTGATACCACTGCTGAAA
>JAMOAX010000211.1:0-3701 GCA_039908555.1 Magnetococcus sp. DMHC-8 | reverse complement strand
CAGCTACGACGACTTCAAGGTGCTGCATAAACCGCCGTATACGGAACCGTATGTACGGTGGTGTGGGAGGACGGCGGGGGCGACCCCGCCTCCTACCCGATGCCGTTGCTGTTGATTTTCAAAGGAGCCGCAGCCGCTTTTTGCTGCGGCGTTTTCAACATGCGCCGCAGGCAAGCTGGCGAATCAGCCTTGTTGAGCCCAGAAAGGATTCCCGTTCATGGCACGTGTCTCACTATCGGCGGTCATCATCACCTGCGATGCGGCGACCGTATTGCCGGATTGCCTGGCCAGTCTGGCGTTTGCCGATGACATCCTGGTGGTCGATTCCGGCAGTCGCGATACCACCGTGGCGCTGGCCCGTGCCAGCGGGGCCCGGGTGATCGTGCAACCCTGGTTGGGTTATGGTCGGCAAAAACGGTTTGCCGTGCAGCAGGCGGCCCACGACTGGGTATTGTGTCTGGATGCCGACGAGCGGGTCAGCGCCGAACTGCGGGAGCAACTGTTGCAGGAGCTGGCGGCACCCCGCTGTCACGCCTACAGCATGCCCCGTTGCAACCGTTTCATGGGTCGCTGGCTGCGCCATGGGGAGGGCTATCCCGACCGCAGCCTGCGCCTGTTTCACCGTGACCACGGGCAGTGGAGCACCGATCCCATCCACGAACAGGTGGAGACCCGGGGAACGGTCGGCCAACTGTCCGGGGATATTCTGCACGAATCGGCCCAATCCCTGGAGGGCTATCTGGCCAAACAAAACCAGTATACCTCCCTGCAGGCCCGGCAATGGGCGGCCAGCGGCCGCCCTGTCGGCCCAGGACGGCTTGTGCTGAGTCCTGTGGTGCGGTTTATCAAATTTTATTTTTTGCGCCGGGGATTTCTGGACGGTCTGCCGGGGCTGGTACACATCAGCATTGGCTGTTTCAACAGCTTCATGAAATATGCCAAGGTGCTGGCAGAGCAAAAGCAGGGGGAGGCGGTTGGTCCGCCTCCCCGGTCCTGTGCGGAAGGGTGACCTTTTTTAAAACGACTCGAATTCGCTGTCCGAGTGGGATGGCGTGCCCTTGTGTTCAATGGCGCGTGCCCTGGTGGCTGCGGCTGGCCTGGCCTGCGTCCGCAACGGCGCGACCGCCCGATTGTGGGTGGCTGGGCGGGGCCGTTCGGCATGCCTGGCACGTGACACCTCCTCCCCGGTGTTGAAAAAGGCCACGGCCTGCTGCAAAGTGTCGGCCTGGGCGGAGAGTTGTTCGGAGGTGGCGGCCATCTCCTCCGAGGTGCCGGCATTGCGCTGAATGGCCTGGTCCATCTGCTGGATGGCGCCACTGATTTGCCCGGCCCCCTGGTTTTGCTCCCGGCTGGAAGAGGAGATGGCCCGGATCAACTCGGCGGTTTTCTGGATATCCGGCACCAGTCTGGTCAACATGCCACCTGCCCGTTCTGCCACCGCCACGCTGGAGGCGGAGAGCCCGCCGATCTCGCCGGCAGCAGTCTGGCTGCGCTCGGCCAGCTTGCGCACCTCGGCCGCCACCACGGCAAAGCCCTTGCCATGCTCGCCAGCCCGGGCGGCCTCGATGGCAGCGTTGAGGGCCAACAGATTGGTCTGTCGGGCAATCTCTTCGATGATGGAAATTTTTTGGGCAATCTCCTTCATGGCAGTCACCGCCTGGGAGACGGCATTGCCCGTCTCCACGGCATCCCTGGCAGCCTGCTGGGAAATGGTTTCGGTGGTGCCGGCACTGGCACTGTTTTTCTGGATATTGGCCGTGATCTGCTCCATGGCGGTCGAGGTTTCCGCAATGCCCGCCGCCTGTTGTGTGGCGGATTGGGCGAATATCTGGGCCGCATCGGAGAGTTGCTGACTGCCCTGGGCCACCTCGATCGATGACTGTTTGACCTGGCTGATCACCTCCCGCAACCGGTTGGCACTCCTGTCCAGGGCGGCCGCCATGATGCCGATCTCGTCGTTTTGCCGGATATGACTGTTGCGTGTCACATCGCCGTTGGCAAACGCCTCCACGACCTGCAGGAGAGTGCGCACAGGGCTGGCAATGCCCCGGCCGATGAGCCAGGCAAACAGCCCGCCCAGGAGCAGAATCAGGCCGCTGATGCCCAGGGCCGACGCGGCATTCCGGTGGGCTGCGGTGTTGACCTCCCTGGCCGTGTTGACCATGTCATTGGAGGCCTCCTTGAGGATGGCAGCAATGGCCGGTTCCATGGCATGCACCGCCGCCCGCATCTTTTCTGTGAGGTCAGCCAGCTCCCGGTCTTTGGCCACCAGGGCCAGGAAGGCCTGTTGATAGTTTTTCGCCAGGTCAACCAGTGCGTTCTTGTCCCCATCCGCCAACCCGGAGGTGACGATGGTCTGGCGCAGGGCCTCCACCCGTCCGGTCACACCGGCGACATATTTTTCGTCTTTGCGCAGCAAATAATCCTTTTCATTCTTGCGAATGTCGAGATAGGACTGGGCCAGTCCCGGCACATAACGGGTTTTCAGGATGTTTTCCATGTCGTTGGCCACGTCGCGAAAGGTGTCGGGGACCATCCCGTTCCGGTCGGCGGTGTGCTGAAGATACTCCTTGAAATCGGTCCAGTATTTGTTGGCTTTGGCAACGAGTTCCTTCTTGAATGCATCGGAGAGGGTGGAGGCGGCCACAGCCTCCAGGAAGGATCGGACCTGTTTTTCCAACAATACGATATATTTCAGATCTTTTCTGAGCTGAAAATCCTTTTCCGCCCGCCGCATCTGGAGCAGACCGAGATAGATCTCCTCCGTGTCGTACTCCTTGATCCGTTTTTCCATGTGGTGAGCACTGTCCCGGAATGCGCCCTGCAGCCCGGAGTTGGCGTCCAGGCCCTTTTCCGTCTCATGCCGGGCCACGTTCAGAAAGGCGGCGAGATAGTCGGTGGCCAGCTTTTTGATTTCACTGTCCAGGCGGGCCGAGTCGGCATCATGGTTTGCCTGGGCTGTCTTGAGCATGTCGTCCACGATCTGCAGCAGGGTCTCGGTGCTCTTTTTGACCGCATCAACGTACTTGACATCCTTGCGCAACAAGAAATCTTTTTCTCCCCGTCGGGCCTCCAGCATCAAAATATTCAGTTGCATGGCATGGGTTTTTTCCACCTCCACCCGTTCCAGTACCTCGTTCTGGAAGGTGGTCAGGGTGTTGGTCAGGGTGGTCTGGTAGAGGAGCACCACCCCCAGAAACAGCACACCCACCAGACCAAACCCGACACCGATCTTGGTGCCGATGTTCAGATTGTTGAAAAGCTTGACGATACCCACTGGTTTCCCCCCCCCCCCCGTAGACAAGTTGATCGTGAATGTATGAGCGGACTGGATGTCATCCCGTCAGGATATGTTGCCCCCCTGCGTTCCGTTTGCCTGATTCAGTATGCGGGAGAGAGGGGTGCGTCGAGCAGGTCCGCCTGTTCCTGCAGGGAGCGCACGTGCTCTTCCCAATAGCGTGGTCCATTGAACCAGGGGAAGGCCCTGGGAAAGGCAGGGTCCTCCCAGCGCCGGGCGATCCAGGCGGCATGATGCATCATGCGCAGGGTGCGCAACGGCTCGATGAGGGTCGCCTCTGCCCGGTTGAAAGCAAAAAACATTTCGTAACCGCGCAATATATGTTCCAATTGTGTTTCCCGTTCCTCCGGTTCGCCGGACAGGGCCAGCCAGAGATCCTGGATGGCCGGTCCCATGCAGGTAT
>JAMOAX010000210.1:0-3786 GCA_039908555.1 Magnetococcus sp. DMHC-8 | reverse complement strand
AGATTCGAGTACCCGAAGTCCGCTTGATCGACGAAAAAGGCGAACAGGTCGGCATCGTCAGCCGACAGGAGGCCCTCTCCCGTGCGATTGAGGCCAGCCTGGACCTGGTAGAGGTGGCTCCACAGGCCAAACCGCCTGTCTGCAAAATTATGGATTACACCAAATTCAAATATCAGAAGGCGGTGCGTGAGCGACTGGCGCGAAAAAAGCAAACCCGTATCGATATCAAGGAGATCAAATTTCGTCCGGCAACCGATGTCCACGACTTTGACGTAAAAGTCCGCAGCATTCGGAAATTTTTGGAGGACGGAGACAAGGTCAAATGCACCCTGCGCTTTCGCGGTCGGGAGATGGCCCACCAGGATCTGGGAATGGCCCTGCTGCATCGGGTCCGGGATGTGCTGGGAGAGGAAGCAAAAGTGGAACAACCCCCCAAGTTGATGGGACGACAGATGACCATGGTGCTGGCTCCAGGGGCGGCCCCCAAAAAAGCGGCTCCAGTACAAACGGAAGAAGAATAAAATTACAGCTCGGCTGGCTGCAACCAAAAACAACGCCTGCGGCGATGTTGAGGACGCCGACGCGAAAACCGTGCGTCGTCTTTTTTGAAAAACAACAGCAAAATCCCAGGGCTCTGCCCTGGACCCGCCAGGGGGATGATCCCCCTGGACCCCCAACAGTTTTTGTTATCAAGATGTTCCTGAAAAATCTGTGCAGCGCACGAAGATTTCAGGCGATAGTAGTCCAGGGCTTGCTCCCTGAACCCGCACATGTTTTTCTTGGTGGTGTCATACAGCACCACTGTATTTGAGGAGTAGAAAGAGTCATGCCTAAGATCAAAACCCACCGCGGGGCGGCCAAACGGTTCAGAACCACCGGTTCCGGTAAACTGCTGCGCAACAAGGCGTACAAACGCCATATTCTCACCAAAAAAAGTCCCAAACGGAAACGCAACATGTGCGGCGTCGGCATGGTGGCGGGTGTGGACCAGGCGGCCGTGCGCCGGATGCTGCCCAATCTCAATTTATAGTTTTTTCACTCATCCAAGGAGACACGGCTATGCCGCGAGTCAAGCCGAGCGTACCAGCGCGTGCGCGTCATAAAAAAGTTTTGAAACTGGCAAAAGGATATCAGGGCCGCAACGGTAGCTGCTTCCGTATCGCCGTACAAAAGGTGGAAAAAGGGCAGCAATACGCCTACCGGGACCTCAAGGTGCGGAAACGGGAGTTTCGCGCCCTCTGGATCACCCGCATCAATGCGGCGGCCCGCCTGGGTGGCCTCTCCTACAGCCGCTTCATGGATGGTTTGAGCAAGGCTGGCATTGAGCTGGACCGCAAAGTGTTGGCCGATCTGGCCGTCACCCAGCCGGAGGCTTTTGCCGCTTTGGTACAGAGTGCCAAGACTGCGGTAGCGTGACCGTCTCCCTCATGCGCGCCGAGCTGGCCGCACTGCAACGCGACGCCCTGGTGCAACTGCAAGGGGCAGAGTCGGTTGCCGACCTGGAGCAGATCCGGGTGCAAACCCTGGGCAAAAAAGGAACCCTCACCCAACTGCTGCGCGGTCTGGGGGGGGTCAGTGCCGAGGAACGGCCCCTGTTGGGCGAGTTGGCCAATGCCTTGAAGACGGCTTTCAATGAGGCATTGGCTGCTCGCCTGGAGCTGTTGCAGCAACGGGATCTGAATGCCCGGTTGCAGACGGAGCAGTTGGATGTCACCCTGCCGGGGCGTCGGTCGCCGGTGGGAGGGATGCATCCCATCACCCGGGCATTGGCGGAGATCACGCGCATTTTCCGGGGCATGGGTTTTCCCCCGGCCACGGGTCCCGAAGTGGAGGATGACTGGCACAATTTTGGTGCCCTCAATATACCCGCCGACCATCCCGCGCGGGAGATGCATGATACCTTCTATCTGCCCCCCGCCCCGGACGGAACAAAACGTCTGTTGCGCACCCATACCTCCCCGGTGCAGATCCATGTCATGGAAAACCGTCGTCCCCCGTTGCGCATTATCGCCCCCGGCAAGGTCTTCCGCTGCGATTCGGACCTGACCCATACCCCCATGTTTCATCAGGTGGAGGGGTTTCTGGTGGATGAAGGGGTCCACTTTGGTCAGCTCAAGGGCATTCTCGAGCAATTCTTGCGGCTCTTTTTTGAACGGGATCTGCCGGTTCGCTTCCGTCCCTCCTTCTTTCCCTTTACCGAGCCCTCCGCCGAGGTGGATATGGGCTGTCTCTTCTGCGCTGGCCAGGGATGTCGGGTTTGCAAGGGAAACGGCTGGCTGGAAGTCCTGGGGTGCGGTTTGATTCATCCGGCGGTATTGGACAATGTGGGCATTGACCGGGAACGGTATTCCGGCTTCGCCTTCGGCATGGGGGTGGAACGGCTGGCCATGTTAAAATATGGCATCCAGGATTTGCGTCTCTTTTTCGAAAATGACGTGCGGTTTTTGGAGCAGCACGCAAGAGTTTGACGTAAACTGAAGCACGGATGGTTACTCCGCCAAAGCCTCCATAACGCGCCCGATCACGCTGGCCGAGACCGTCTCTGCCTGTTCCAGTTTGCTGACATACGCCTGAGAAACGTTCATTCTGCGGGCCAGTTCGATCTGCTTGATGCCGGCCTGCATTCGGGCCAGAGCCACCGGGTTCTGCACAAAATCAGCTGGATTGAAGGGCTCATACTCCCCCTCTTGCCCCTTCTGGATCTCCCACTCCAACATTTCTCCCTCAATCTGCTCCCGGAGCACCTGATAGACCCCTACAGGCAGCAACACATATTCGTCCTGGCCGTCCATGCCTTTTATGATCTGAAGGTTCATTTGTACACATCTCCTCTGGATCGAATGCGCTCTACAGCGATAATCCGCAGGACCTCCTGCCGATCGTAGATGACCCGCCAATTACCTACCCTGAGCCGCCAGAACCGACTGCCGGTCAGCGGTGTCGTGTCCAAATTGGCGTCATCTGGATCAAGGCCAAGCTCCATAATCTTGTCAGTGATCCGCAGACGCTCTTTGACCGGAAGACTCTGAAGTTTGCGCTTGGCTTCACGCCGAATTTGAACCTGATAAACCATGAATTTTATAACCTTGTTTGGTTATGATGCAACCGGCAATTGCTGCCGTTCCTTTCCATCATTGGCCCAACAATTGCTTGCAGACCCTTACACAGCCGGGTATGACGCGTCAAACCGACACAGTTTGTCAAAAGCGTCAGATTATTGAAACCTCGACCGACAATAACCCGACTGTACCAGAAGAACGCAGGCAGGCAACCCCCCACTTCTGCAAAACCAAAGCCACCCAACGGCACAAGCGGCAAAACAGAAAAAGGCATGACGCGTTGAGGGCGTTTTTTACTGAAAGGAGAGAAAATCATGTTCAACGGCGACTTTTTTGAGTCCACCCGAATCACAACCGCACAAGGCGTGGACGGACGCTACCGCCTGGTCTACGCAGGAACCGGAAACCTGTTCCTGAACCTCATGGGCGGCCCGGTGGACGGCGGCGGATACAATACCGCATACGAGGCGACACGCCAGGCCAATCGATTCAATTCACGACTGAAAGTCGTCATGCAAACAGGAAATGGCAAACCAGGAACCATCAATACCCGCGCCGTCGCATTGATGATGCTCTGAAAAACACAATCGGCAGGTCGGCAGGTCGGCGTGATCGGCGTAATTAGTGCCTGACAAAAATTTTTTAACACACTGATTTTCAATATATTTTTGTTGATTTTTGCTGGTGAAGTTGATATAATCACAGCAGAATGATAAAAGGCGTTAAT
>JAMOAX010000209.1:0-3798 GCA_039908555.1 Magnetococcus sp. DMHC-8 | reverse complement strand
GGTGGCCGCCCGGCTGACCAGGATCGTGCCTGCCAGCGCGGAAGAGTTCAAGAAGGCGGAGCCGGAGCTGCGCAAACGGGTGGAGGCCAATCTGGGACAGGAGCAGCTGACGGCTTTCATCAATGCCTTGTGGCTCAAAGGGGAGGTCCGCATCCACCAGGAGATCCTGGATCGCCTGTAGGGCACCGACCGGCATGTCCACCATCCTGAACACCCAGCTCGCCGTGCTCGGCGCCGGCCCCGGCGGTTACGCCGCCGCCTTCCTGGCCGCCGCCCGGGGGATTTCCACCCTGCTCATCGACTCGGATCCCGCCCCCGGAGGGGTCTGCCTGCAACGGGGCTGCATCCCCAGCAAGGCCCTGCTGCATGCCGTGCGGCTGATCGGCGACGCCCGGGAGGCGGAGCGGATGGGCGTAAGCTTCGCCCCGCCCCGCATCGACCTGGAGCGACTGCGCCACTGGAAGGCAGAGGTGATCACCCGGTTGACCACCGGATTGGCCAATCAATGCCGCCTGCGCGGGGTGGGCTGGTTGCAGGGCAGCGGACGCTTCCTGGACTCCGCCACCCTGGAGGTGACCCGGCCTGACCGGGAGACGGTGCGGGTGGCTTTCGAGAAGGCCATCGTCGCCACCGGATCCCGGCCCGCCCGACTTTCCGGCATCGACATGACCCTGCCCGGCATGATGGATTCCACCCGCGCCCTGGCCCTGGAGGAGATCCCGGCCACGCTCATGGTGGTGGGCGGCGGCAACATCGGCCTGGAGCTGGGCACCGTCTACGCCGCCCTGGGCAGCCGCGTCCAGATGGTGGAGGCCACCTCCGGCCTGTTGCCCGGGGTGGACCGGGATCTGGTCCGCCCGGTGGCGGCCCGGATCGGCAAACTGTATGCTGGGGTCACGCTGAATGCCCGCATCCGCACCATCACCTCCACGGCTGCGGGGTTGCGGGCCGAAGTGGCGGACGAGTCGGGTCAGAGTGTCTGCCACGAGGTGGAACGGATCCTGGTGGCGACCGGTCGAGTGGCCTGGTGCGAACATCTGGGACTGGAGAACACCCGGGCCTGCTGCAACGAGCGGGGCGAGCTTCAGGTCGATGCGGGCATGATGAGCGGCGACCCTGCCATCCTGGCCATCGGGGACGTGACAGGCGGCCCCATGCTGGCTCACAAGGCGGCCTGGCAAGCCCGCGTCGCGGTGGACACCCTGACGGGAGCGCCGCCCCCCTCCAGGATGCCGCTCATCCCGGCAGTCACCTACACCGACCCGGAGCTGGCCTGGGCCGGCCTGTTGGAGACCGAAGCCCGCGCCCGGGGGATTCCCATACGGGCGGTCCGTTTTCCCTGGGCCGCCTCCGGTCGCGCCCAGACCCTGGAACGCACCGACGGGGTGACCAAGCTGATCCTCGACCCCGCCACCGGGACCATCCTGGGGGCCGGCGTCGCCGGAGTCGGAGCCGGCGAACTGATCGCCGCGCTGGTGCTGGCCATGGAACAGAAGGCCACTGCCCAGGATCTGGCCCATGTGGTCCATCCCCATCCCACCCTCTCCGAGACCTTCATGGAGGCCGCCGAGCTGTTCACCGGCCAATGCGTCCATTACCACGCCCCGCCCCGACCCGAGACCCGATCGTGACAAACGGCTGCCTGCGCGGCGATTCCGCTTGACAATCGCACCCCATTCCGTCATATGATCTAAAAAATCAACGGCTCCATTTCCCCCCTGCCGGGATGGCGAAACAGGTATACGCACCAGACTCAAAATCTGGCGGACGCAAGTCCATGTCGGTTCGATTCCGACTCCCGGCACCATACTTCAGCCAGACGAAACAAACGTGCTCGTCGCACAGCGATTGCTGGCCTGATTGCAAAAGTATTGTGCCATGTCAGAAGCTCCAATTCCAACCCGATATGCCGACTCCTTCTGCGCGGAGCGAGACCATGCCCTGGCCATGGGGCGACAACCGACGTCTCATGCGGAACAATGGGGATTGGAATATCTTTTATTGTTCGCATTGATGGCCTTTCATGTTTTCCTTTACTGGTGGGCCGGGCCGGTGCTGGAATCCAGCGACGATTTGGCTTATATCACCTATGCCCGGCAACTGCTTGCCGGTGATTTCGTCTTTCAGGAGCACCATTTTGCCCACCGGCCTGGTCTCTTCGCGCCTGTCGCGCTGTTGTTCTGGTTATTTGATGCACATCTGCATACTGCCACCCTGCTTTCCCTGCTCGCCTCTTTGGCCACCATCTGGGCAGTGCATCGCTCCGCACGCCGTTATTTTGGCCCCCGAGCGGGCCTGCTGGCCGCCTTGCTGCTGGCTGCCAACTCGTTCCAATTGCAGCAGTCCCTCTACCTTGGACCGGACATCCTGCTCGCATGGTCCTGTTTTGTCGGCATGACTACCTTGCTGGACGCACGCCGGGATGGAACCGTGCTCTCACCCGCCTGGTCGGGCTGGTTGATTTCCACGGTCTTCTTTTTTTCCCTGCTGGTCAAGGTGACCGTCGTCTGGATCCTGGTGTATGTTTTTGTGCTGTTTTGCCTCGATCTGGTCGCTGGCAGGCAGCGTGCGCTTTGGGGCTGGATCGTGGTAACCGGACTGGGCTATGTCAGCCTCTATCTGGGAATGTATGCCTTTCTGTACGGTGATCCTCTGTATCATCTCCATGTCGTAGAAAAGACGCTCAACAATCCGACCGGTTATTGGGTTTTCACCCCGGATTCCGGCAACAGCCTGTTTGCCCGGCTGACCTATCAACCATTGCTGTTAATCCTGAATACACCAGGCTATGTGACGCTGCTGTTGCTGATCCTCCCATTGGCGCGGCATTTCCTGCGCACCGGCGATCCAGACCGGCGTCAACCGTTTTTTTATTGGTCGGGTCTGGTTGCCAGTGGGTTGTTCTTGTTTTGGTTTGCCACATCATCTTTCAAGTTTTACAACCCCATCGGACTTTACGAACGACACTTTCTGTTCATTGCGCCCCCCTTGAGCGTTTTGGGCGGGGCCATCCTGGCTGCTTTGCTGGAACGACCGACCGCCTGGCGCCGCGACATCCGCTGGCTGCTGGTTGCGGCAGCCACCCTTTTTCTGGCATTGCATTGGCTTGGATACTGGAAACGGGAGGTCTTGCTGCTGGGCGGAGTGATGTTGGTACTCTTCACCAACCATTGGTGGGAGCGCTGGCGTTGGAGTGTACCGGTTGCCATGGGGGTGGTGGTGGTTACGCTGTTAAGCATGCCGGTACTGGCGGTCTGGAAAGGATCGATCGGTGCCGACCCCTGGCATGAGATGTATCGTGAGTTAATCCGGGTGGTACTGCCGGGTTTTCAAAAACCGATTCTTCTTTACACCGACAGCCGCTCGCAGGCTACGCTGGAGTTGTTGTTGCGCTCTCACCCGCTGCCCGGCCCCCCTCCGGTGCTGATGAACTCGCGTCACCCTCAAAGCCTGCCGTCGCTCCAGGACGGATCGGCATGGTTGCTCCTGCTTTCCTCCCGGGATGAAAAACCCGCTGCCCTGGAGCGTTTGATTGCCAATCCGCCCGCAACGTGCCGACTGGTCTGGCAAAAGAAAGCATCGAGCAGGAAAAGCATGCATCTCCTGGAATGCCTGTCCCTGCCATAACCCCATCCGCCCCAAGGCCGATCTTGTCCGGCGTTCAGGAGAGGACCAGACGATACCCCACCCCCGATTCGGTCAGGATGTGTTTGGGGACATTGGGATCGTGTTCCAGCTTGCGGCGCAGGTTGGACATGTAGACCCGCAGGTAATGGGTGTCCTCGCCATGGTTCGGCC
>JAMOAX010000051.1:0-18834 GCA_039908555.1 Magnetococcus sp. DMHC-8 | reverse complement strand
TGTTCAAAAAAGCCGCAGCCGGTTTTTGCTGCGGCCTTTTCAGCATGCGCCGCAGGCAAGCTGGCCAGGTAAAGTTTCATGGGGTCCAGGGGAGATTATCTCCCCTGGCGGGTCCAGGGCAGCGCCCTGGGATTTTGCTGTTGCTGTTCAAAAAAGCCGCAGCCGGTTTTTGCTGCGGCCTTTTCAGCATGCGCCGCAGGCAAGCTGGCGATGCTGGAGTGGCTTGTACCCGTCCAATCAGCCTGGTCACTCCACCAGGCAACGGCCGATCAGCGTCTGCTCTGTCTGGTCAAAATCGATGATCTGCACAGGGAGCAACTGCCCGGTGTGCAGGCCGGGCACGGCGGGCAGGCGCACGGGCAGAAAGCCGGCGTTTTTGCCCCGGGCCAGGCCGTTTTCCAGGGTCTCCAGCAGCACCGCAGCGGTCTGTCCGATCCAGGGTCGGGCGGTGGCGGCCAGCATGGCCATGGCCTGGTGCCGGAGTTGCTCGGAACGCCGTCTGGCCTCCCGGGGGGGCACCCGGAACCGTCCGGGTATGGCCGCCGCCGGGGTGCCTGGTCGTTCGGAATAGCGAAAGACATGCAGGAAGGTGATCCCCGCCTCTTCCACCAGTTGGACGGTTTGCTGGAAGGCTGCACTGCTCTCGGTCGGAAACCCGACGATCAGATCGGCGCCCAGCACCAGTTCCGGACGGACGGCACGCCATTGCCTGCACCAGTCCAGCACCCATTGCCGCCCGTAACCCCGTCCCATGCGCTTGAGGATGCGATCATCACCTGATTGGATGGAGAGATGCAGATAGGGGCAGAGGTTGGCATGATCGGCAAATTGTTGGAGCAGGTCATCATCCAGGTCGACCGGGTCCAGGGAGGAGAGGCGCAGACGTGTCTCGCCCATGTCGGGCATCAGGCGTGCCACCAGTTGTGCCAGAGTGTCTGGCGGGGTGCGGTCCCGACCGTATGCACCGAGGTTGATGCCGGTCAGGACGATCTCCCGGTAGCCGGCCAGCCGATACCGTTCCGCCTGGGTCTGCACATAGGCCGCAGACCATGACCGGCTGGGTCCCCTGAGGGTGGGGATGGCGCAAAAAGTGCATCGGCCGTCACAGCCATCCTGGACCTGCAAGAAGGCCCGGCTGCGGTCGGAAAAGGTGTCGACCAGGGCCACATCATCCCGCCGTGACCGGTCGGTCGGTGGCGCGACGCAGGGGGCAGGCTGGGCGATGGACAGCCTGGACAGGTGCTCCCACAGGTGTTCTTTTTCGCTGTTGCCCACCACCAGCACGACCCCCGGCATCTGTGCCAATTGATCCGCGTGGCCCTGGGCATGGCAGCCCGTGACGATCAGTTGGGCCTGAGGATGGGCGCGTGCGGTGCGACGAATCAACTGACGGGCCTGCCGATCACTTTCGGAGGTGACCGAACACGTGTTAATAATGATGACGTCAGGGGCCTGGTGGGATGCGGCGGGTTGAAAACCGTGGGCTGCCCCCGTCTGTGCCAGGCGTTCCGTCTCAACCTGGTTGACCCGGCACCCCATGGTCAGGACTGTAAAATACCGGGCTGGAGAAATGGCATGACCAGCACTTTTCATCACCTGTTTTCCCCTTCCATCAAGACACTGCTTGATGATCTTGACCGTTTGATCGGGCCCCTGTTCCTGGTGGGCGGCACCGTCCGCAACATGCTCCAGCACAGAGAGCTCTCCAATGAATTGAACATTCTGGTCTCCCGACCGTTGGCCGAGTGCCACCATCGCCTGATGGAGGGAGGCTATCTGTCTGCCGCCCGGAGCAGCAAGCGGCACGAGGTGTGGACCGGCGGCCACAGCAGCCTGCTGCTGCCTCTGACGACCCGTTTTGCGCCAGTCGGGGGGCGGGAGGGTGAGGAGTCCGAGGCGACGGAACCGGTTGCCGATCAATCTCCCCACCTCTCCCACCTGGAGGTTAGCACATTCCGGCATCGTCTGGAACATCCCCCAACCGTCGAGGAGGATTTGCTCCATCGGGATCTGACCGTCAATGCTATGGCCTATGCCTGGCCGGATGGTCCGCTGGTCGATCCGTTCAATGGCCAGGCGGATTTGGCCGCCCGACGGATTCGCCTGGTCCGGGGGGCCTCCACCCTGGAGGACGACCCGTTGCGTGCCCTGCGATTTTTCCGGTTTTTGCTGCAGTTGGATGGCCTGCCGGAGGAGGCGGACCTGCTGGTGGCGGAAGAGACACCGATGGAGATGATTCCCCGCAAAAAATTGCGGGCGGAGCTGGATCGACTGTTTTCCCTGCCGTTCACCGGTCCTCTGCGCTATCCGAGCATTCAGCGGTTTTTTTACTCTTCCCTGGCGCAGGAAATATTCATCGACATGGCCACCCCGCCCATCTGCAAGACGGGAGAGACCCCGGCAAACCGGTGTCGACGGGCCATTGGGTTGATGATGGCACTGACGGAACCCGGTCCAGACGAACTGGTGCCCCTGCATGACCTGCGCTGGGCAGCCCTCTGTTTTGCCATGGGCGAGTTGAACTGCATTGCCCTGGAAAAGGGCCATACCCGTTCCACCCTGCATGGTCTGTCCACCCGCAAAATTCAGGAAATTCTCAAAAAATTTCGTTTTCCGCAGCGGCGGCAGCAGTGTATTTTCCAGATTTTGCATCACATGGATACACCTCTTGTTCCCACGGATCGGGTGCTGTTGCGGTTGATGGGTAACGATCTGCCCCTGCCCGGCTTGTTTCGTCTGATCCATGCCCATCAGGTTGTCAACGTGCGCGAGGCAGATGGCGAGGGTCAGACGGAGGCCGCCCGCAGTGCCACGCTGCAGTTGCTGGATGGGCAACTGGCCAGGGTTCTGGCACGGTGCCAGACCTTGCAGAAGGCGCGTCTGCGACCCAAGTCTCACGAGTTGGCCATTACCGGTGGAGAAATCCTGGATCTGGTGCGGCAACCGCCGGGTGCCTGGATGACGGCACTGATGACCGAGTTGCTGGAGTGGATCAGTCACGATCCGACCCGCAATCAGCGTGCCCAGTTGTACGAACGGGTGCGCGACTGGGTGGCCCAGCGCCGGGAATTTTATTGAACACGCCGTGCGGGAAAGGTGGGGACAGGGTTTCTGGTGGCTCAACCAGGCCGAGTTGACAGGCTTTGAAAAATGGCTGCGGGTCCAGGGGGGTCACCCCCCTGGCGGGTCCAGGGCAGCGCCCTGGGACTTTGCCGTGGCTGTTGCCGTTGTTTTTCAAAGGAGCCGCAGCCGCTTTTTGCTGCGGCGTTTTCAACATGCGCCGCAGGCAATCATTTCCCAGGTTCTCCAGCCGGTGTGCATCGGAAAATAGAGACCCAGCCGGATGGGGTGGGCCGAAACCCGCTGCATCAACAGGCCATACCGCTCCATCTGTTCCCGATAGCGCACCTGTTCATTGTCCAGAAAGGCCTCCCGATCCATCCCCTGATGCCAACTGCTCTTGAAATCGATGATCCACCGCATGCCTGTGGCGTCGATAAAAGTTCGATCCAGCACCAGTCGTTGTGGTCGACCATGGAGCAAACCGGTCAGGGCCAGTTCGGAACAGGGTTGCTCGTGCCGGGTGTCATCCAGAATCCAGCGCCCCCGTTCATCGGTGAGGGTGTTTGCCAGGGCCGTTCTGACCATGCCGACTGCCCGTTCCATCTGTTCTGCCGGCACCCCCAGGCGATCCAGATGGGCCGCCAGGGCAGGTTGTCGGGCCTCCACCCGGGCGGGAGTCCAGTGGGTCACCCCCTCGCGGGTGATGGTATGCAAAAATCGATGGACGACGATGCCCACCAGCCGGACCGTTTCCCCGGCCCACTCAAACTCCACCGGTTCCTCGTCCACCACCTGCTCGACCGCCTGCGCCCGCCAGGGTGGTGGTGGTGCAGGGGGTGACCAGTCGGCTGCCAGACGCCGCATGCCGGTTCGGACCGGCGTGTCGGCGGCGGCCGCCGCGTCGGGGGGGGCGGGCGGGGCGGCGGCAAACCGGTCGGCCAGTCGTGGCCACAGCAGATGGAGAAAAGACCGGGCGGGGGGGGGGCTCTCCCGGTCCGGTACCTGACCCAGCAGATGCAGTCGCTGGCGGGCGCGGGTGGCGGCCACATAGAGCAACCGCCCGGCCTCGAAGGCGGCCTTGCCGGCTTCGACGTGGTGAATGAAGGCGTGGATGGGATCTTCCTGCTCCTGGTCCACCCGCTTGAGGGGGCCCAGCACCAGTCCGGCCTCGTGTTGCATCCAGGCCAGCAATGCCTTGTGCTCCCCTCTGGGCAGACGCCCCAGGCCGGGCAGGATCACTTGATCAAATTCCAACCCTTTGGCCTTGTGAATGGTCATGACCAGCAGCTGGTCATCGGCGTCCGGCGCCACACTGGCGTAGAGGGTGGCCACCTTGTCGGCAAAACCGGACAGATCGGCCAGGTCTCCCCCCCGTTCGGTGGCGGCCAGGCGCTCGAAAAACTGTCTGGCATCCCGTAGCCCTTGTGCATGCTCTATCGTGGCCGGTCCGCCCAGCGCCTGCCAGGTCTGTTCGATCCAGAAACGGAGCGGAGAGATGCCCGGCAGGGCGTGGGAACGACGCCGCTGCTGGATGGCCTCGGTCAGGATCGGACCCACCCGGCGGAGACGCTGGCACCCCTCCCCGGACAGGGGCAGTTGCCCAACCGCCGTGGACAATGTTTCCCAGAGGGTGGGGGGGGCGGACGGGGTGGCGTCGGGCGGGTCACTGGCCGGGGACCATTGGGCCAGCAGGGTCAGGTCGGCCAGGGAGAGGCCGCACCAGGGGGCCCGCAGCACCGCCAGCCAGGCGATGCGGTCCGCCGGACACAGCAGGGCCCGGGTCAGGGACAGCAGGTCCTGGACCACCATCGAGTGGGCCAGAGACTCCAGTTCAATCCCCTGATAGGAGAGACCGGCCCGTTGCAGGGCCGGCAGGATGTGCTGCAAATGGGAGCGGGCCCGCACCAGGATGGCCGTCTTGTGGTGGGCCGCCCGGGCCTGCCGGGCCAGTTTGACCACCTGTTCGGCCTCGGCCAGTGGATCGTCCGTCAGCCAGGGAAAGACCGAGACGGGAGGCGCCTCCAGGGCAGGCCGCACGGCGACCGAGGGGTGAAAACGGACCGCCCCCCCGGCCACATCGTCCCGGTCCGGCAGTACCTGGGGAAAGGTGTCGTTGATCCAGTCGACCAGGGCAGCCTGGGAACGAAAGTTGACCGACAGGGTCAACGGGGTCAGGGCAATCTGACCGATTCCCTCCTGTTGGGCCTTGAGAAAGAGCCCCACCTCCGCCTCGCGGAAGCGGTAGATGGACTGCATGGGATCGCCCACCACGAACAGGGTGCGTCCGTCCTGGCCGTTCCAGCCGGCGGTCAGCCGCTCCAGCAGACGATACTGGCTCTGCGAGGTATCCTGGAACTCATCCACCAGGAGGTGTTTGATCTGATAATCCAGCTTCATTGCCAGGTTGGTCGGGGCCTCCGGGTCGCCCAGGGCCTCTTCGGCCCGCAGGGCGATTTCGGCAAAATCCACTTGACCGAGGGCCTGGAAACGAAGGCGCAACTGGGCCACCGCCATGGGCAGCAGTTGCAACAGGGCCTGCAATATTGCCCACTGTGCCTCGGTATAGCGGGGCGGAGGCAGCAGGCGTATCCCGTGCATGGCTTCCCGCAGCCCGGGTCGTTGAGCGAGCAACTGACACAGGGCGACGGCGTTGCTTTTCATCTCCGCGAACAGGGCCTGTTCCGTCGCCGAACGGCCCCGGCTGGCCGGGGGAAAGCCGCAGCGGACATCCCACTGTTTGCGCCATGTCCCGCTTTTGGTCAGCAACGTCTCCACCATGGCCAGCCAGCCGGGATGGGCATCCGGGGTCACCGAGGGCAGAGGGTCCCGGGCATGGCAGAGAGTCAGAGGGGAGGAGACGTCACTTGCGCGGAGGTGGGTGCCGGCGTAGCAGGCCAGGTGCCAGATCTCCTCTTTTTCCAGAAGAGAGAGCTGTGCGTCGACGGCCAGCAGACCGGCGCAGACCACCTGCTGCAACACCCCTTCCAGCAGTCGTCGGCTCTCCTCGTCCCGGTTGAACTGGCCCCCGACATGGGGCAACCACTGGTCCCGGCGCGCCAGCAGGGTGGCCAGCAGGGTTTCGACCCGTTCCAGGTGGTTGTCCAGATGGTCGAGCAGGGTGGCGATGGCCGGGGTCCAGCGGGTCTGTTCCCGGCCCATGACCAGGGTTGCCCGGGCGGCTGCCCGGTAATGGTCGCCGGGGTGGTCCACGATGCCGAACCGCCCCCCCAGGCGGGAGAGAATGGGCAGTTGGCGAGTGAGTTCGGCACACAGGGCATCCAGGGTCATGATGCGCAGGCGGCCCGGATTGTCCAGCAGAGACCATCCCAGTTCCCGGTCGCGGCGCAGGGCCTGCTCTCCCAGATGCCGGGTATGGCGGGCAAAGGGGTCGCTGACCGGGGGAGGGTCGCTCAGGGCGGCCTGCAGGGCGCCCACGATGCGTTCCTTCATCTCGGCGGCCGCCTTGCGGGTGAAGGTGATGGCGACCAGCTCCTCGGGCTGGTTGACCAGGGTCAACAGCCGCAAAAAACGCTGGGTCAGCAGACCCGTTTTGCCGGAACCGGCAGGGGCCTGGACGATAAAAGAACGGGTGGGGTCCAGTCCATCGGCGCGGGCCGGTCCATCGGCCAGGGGGCGGATCATGTCATGGTCTCCTCTTCGGGCTGGCGCGACAACCGCTCATGGCGTCGGCACAGGGGGGAGAGTGGGCAATATTGGCAGCCGCCGGGCAGGGGGTCCACCCGGGCATCTCCCTGGATGAACCGTTCTCCCAGCGCCGTCAATGTCTCGCGCCAGTAGGCGATCAGGGCCGACCAGTCGGCCAGTTCGGGCATTTTCTGCCGGAAATGGGCCACTTGTGGCAGCAAACCTTCCCGATCAGCCAGCCCGTTGAACTGGCATGCTCCGGCCCGCACCTGACAAAAAGCCAGGGCGGCCACCGGTTGGCCGGTGGCCTGGAGCTGGGCCAGCAGATACAGGGGCAACTGGGGGTCCCGGGGCCGCTCGCCGAACCAGTTGTCCACCCGGGTCTGTCCCGTTTTGTAATCCAGCACCACCAGGGAACCGTCCGGCAGACAGTCGACCCGGTCCAGACGGACCCGGACGGTCAGTGCACCCAGGGTCAGGCGGTGTTCCAGTTCCTGGCCGAGCACCGTGAACGGCAGGGTGCGTGCTTTTTCCAACGCAAGCTCGGCCCGCAGCAGACGTCCGAGTCGGGCCTCCTCCAATTGACGAAAAAAGGGATGCAGGGGTTCCGGCCAGCGTCGGGCGGCCTGTTCCAGGGCGGCGCGGACCGCCGTTGGCAGCGCCGGATGGTCGGTGGTGTCGACCGTGTGCAGTCCGTTGGGCAGGGGAGCGAGATGGTGCCACAACTGGGTCAGGGCCGCGTGCACCAGTTGGCCCCGCTGCGACGGGTCCAGGCCCAGACCCGGTTCCGGCAGGGGTTCTGCCCCCAGACGGCATCGGGCGAAGGCCTGAAACGGGCAGAGTGCCTGCGCCTGCAGGGTGGTCGTATCGACCGTCTGCCGGAGCGTCGGCACCCAGGGAGGGGCCTGATCATCCGTCAGCCTCTCCAGTCGGGCGGTGGTCTGGATTTGCTGATGATAGTCCGGGATGGTGGCCCAGTCGCCGGCATTTTGTGCGGGCAGGGTCAGGATCATGGGGGTGGGGGAGAGGGGTTGATCCCCGTCCCGGTCGGGATGGCTGCAGACGATCTCCCCGGCCGAGGCCAGCAGTTCCTGGAAGAGGGCGTGATGACAGGCCCACTCCCGGTCGAAAGAGGCGTGGGGCATGCCGTGGCGGCGCTGCAAGGCGATGGGCAGCAGGGGATTGGGAGCCAGGGGGGGCGGCCAGCCATCGGCAGAGAGACCGGTGATCCACAGATGGGTATGGCGCGCGCCGGTTGCCTCCAGCATGCCCATGATCTGCACGGGGGCGTCATCCGCCTCCGGCTGAAAAGGGTGTTCCGCCAGGACCCGTTCCAGCAACTCCAGGGCTTCTGCCAGGGGAATCTCTCCCGCTGTTTTGTCCAGGGTGGCGAAGAGGGTGAGTCCTTCCCGCCAGGCGACCATGTTCTGGTATTCGCCGCTGGTCAGGCTCCGTTCCCCCGGCCAGCCCAGTCGGGTCAGCCAGCGGGCAAATCGTTCCACCCAGCTCGACGGCCTGGCGAGCTGGCGGTTGCCTCGCGGATCTCCCCGGTCGGGATCGTGCAGCAGGGTGGCCAGGCCGGCCAGGGTGGTGGCCAGCACCGGGCAGGGTGGGCCGTCCCGGTCTCCCCGGGCGGCCTCCCGGCGCAGTTGGGCTGTCCGGATATGCAGGAAGCCGGCGCGCCGCAACCGGATATCCAGCAGGCTGCGGGGGGACCATTCGCCGATGCCACCCTGCCAGAAGGGCGAGTGCAACAGGGCGGTGGTCTGTTCCAGGGAGAGATGCCCCCTGCCCAGGCCCAGCAACAGCAGGGCATCCCGGACCAGTGGGGTCTCCGTCAGGCGGGCACCGAGGGACAGGTTGAATATTTTCCGGCGGGGATCAAGGCTGGTCGGATTGATGCCGGGATAGAAGACCCGGGCAAAGGCGTTGACCACCTGGGGCAACAACCGCTCCAGGGCCGGGACGACGATGCCGATCCGATGGTCGGGGGCCTGATCGAGGCGGTCTCTGGCCCATTGGGCGGCGGCCAGCAGCTCTTCCTCGGTGGATGGCCAGCTCATCCGCACGGCACTGCCCGCCTGGCCGGGCAAATCCAGGGTTTCGATCTGGACCTCCGCCCGGGTCAGGGCGGCCAGGAAGGCACGCAGGGCAGGGGTTTCCAGGTCGTGGCGTTGCCGGAATCCGGCCAGAAAAATACGTTTTGGCAAAACCAGTTGAGAAAGGTTGGGGAGCAGGTGACGGGTCAGGCTGGCGCCGTCCAGCCAGCCCCGCTTGCGGCAAAGGGTTGCAAAACGGGTGGACCAGGCGTAAAAAGCCTGGGCATCTTCGTGATCGTAGAGATCGGCCTCGGTCGGGGTGACCTGCCACTCTTTGAGCAGATTCCAGGCTTGTTGGGCGTTTTTTGCCGCCTCGGCCACCCGCAGCAACAATCCGCCCTCGGGGGAGGCGAGGATGATCTGTTCCCAGAGCAGGCGCTCCTGCCAGGGGGTGAGCAGGGTCAGATCGGGGGCCCGGGTGCCCTGTTCCCGCTGATCCAGCCATTGTTCCCAGCACTGTTCCAGCCAGACGGGGAGGGGCAGGATGCGGGGCGTGGGCCAGACGGTCGCGCCGGCGGCCAGTTGCTGCTGGTCGGCCAGGCGGGTCAGGGTGCGGGCCAGTCGGCGGTTGACCGTCAGGACCAGGTCATCCGGGTCCCGGCTTGTCAGGGTGTCAAACATTGTTTCGACCAGTCCAGCTGCTGGGGTTTGGATGGGATCACTTCCAAAAAAGGGAAAACCGGGTTATGTTGAAGGATCGTGTCGCCATTGTCACCGGTTCCAGCAGCGGAATCGGACGGGTTATCGCCAAGGAGTTGGCCCGTCGGGGCGCCCGGCTGATCCTGCTCAGCAACGAATCCATCCGCATTCTGGAGGCATTGGAGGAAATTCGCCAGTATTCTCCTGATTCGGAGGCCTATGAGGCCGATGTCTCTTCGCCGGTCTGTGTCAACGAGGCGGTGAACATGACCCTGGAGCGTTTCAGTCGGGTCGATATTCTGGTCAACAATGCCGGCATCACCCGGGATGCGCTGGTCATGCGCATGAAACCGGAAGAGTGGCACCGGGTCATGGATGTCAATCTGCACAGTGTGTTTCGCCTGACCCAACTGGTCCTGCGACCGATGATGAAGGCCCGCTATGGCCGCATCATTCACATTTCTTCGGTGGTCGGCCACACCGGCAATCCGGGTCAGGCCAACTATGTGGCGGCCAAGGCGGGCCTGGAGGGGTTTGCCAAGAGTCTGGCCCTGGAGGTGGCCTCCCGGAATATCACGGTCAATTGCGTTGCCCCCGGATTTATTCGCACGGCCATGACCGACAAGTTGAATTCCAAGGCAAAGGAGGCTATTCTGGCACGCATTCCCTTGGGGGTGGCCGGAGAACCCGAGGACGTGGCCCACGCGGTGGCATTCCTGGCCTCGGAAGAGGCCCGCTACATCACGGGTGAGACCATTCACGTCAACGGCGGCATGTATATGGGGTAACAGGGGGAATCCTCCCCGGGGAGGGTTCTGGTTCTTGGATGCAGGATCTATCGAAGGAAATCATGCTATGAGCGACATCGCAGCGCGGGTCAAAAAGATTGTGGTCGAACAGTTGGGTGTGGATGCCGGCCAGGTGACGGAAGATGCCAATTTTGTCGACGACCTGGGGGCCGATTCCCTGGACACGGTGGAGCTGGTCATGGCACTGGAGGAGGAGTTCGGCTGCGAAATTCCCGATGAGGCGGCGGAAAAAATCGTCACGGTCAAGCAGGCCATTGCCTACATCGAGGAGCACTCTCCATCCTGATTTTCTTTTTTACTGCCATCGGGAGAAGATGCCGTGGATCGTCGTGTGGTGATTACCGGTGTGGGCCTGGTGACCCCATTGGGAATGGGGACCGAGGCCACCTGGTCTGGACTTGTGGCCGGGCGCTCGGGCATTGGACCCATTACCCGGTTTGATGCAACCGATTACGACTCCCGCATAGCCGGCGAGTGCCGGGATTTTCAGGCGGAAACCTGGATTGCCAAAAAAGAGATCAAGAAAATGGATCTCTTCATGCAATTCGGCATTGCTGCGGCGCAAATGGCCTGGGACGACGCGGGTTTCGTGCAGACCGAGGAAAATGCCCACCGGGTCGGCGTGATGATCGGTTCGGGGATTGGCGGGCTTTCTGCCATCCAGAACCAGGCCATGCAACTGCAGTCCCGTGGGCCCAGTCGCATTTCGCCGTTTTTTATTCCCATGTCCCTGATCAACCTGATTTCCGGTCATGTTGCCATCCGTTTCGGGCTGAAAGGGCCCAACCATGCGGTGGTGACGGCCTGTGCCACGGGTACGCATGCCATTGGCGATGCAGCGCGTCTGATTCAGCGCGGGGAGGTGGATGCCATGCTGGCGGGCGGGGCGGAAGCGGCCACCTGTGAGCTGGCGGTGGGGGGCTTTGCGGCCGCCCGGGCGTTGTCCGTGCGCAACGAGGCGCCCCAGCAGGCCTCCCGGCCCTGGGACCGGGACCGGGACGGTTTTGTCATCGCCGAAGGGGCCGGTGTGGTCTTCCTGGAAGAACTGGAGTCGGCCAGGCGACGGGGGGCCACCCTGTATGCGGAGGTGGTCGGTTACGGCATGTCGGGGGATGCCCATCACATCACCGCCCCGGACCCCCACGGGGATGGCGCGGTGCGCTGCATGCGGGCTGCCTTGCAGGATGCACGGTTGGACCCGGCGGTGGTGGATTACATCAACGCCCATGGGACTTCCACCCCGCAGGGTGATGCTGTGGAGACCGAGGCGATCAAGGCCCTGTTCGGTCTGGAACGGGCCCGTCAGATGATGGTCTCTTCCACCAAATCCATGACGGGCCATCTCCTGGGCGCAGCGGGCGGGGTGGAGGCCATTTTTACCGCCCTTTCCCTGTATCATCAGGTGATTCCGCCGACCATCAATCTGGACACCCCGGACCCGCTGTGTGATCTGGACTACGTGCCCCATACGGCCCGCGCCTGCCGTCTGGAGTATGCCATGTCCAACTCCTTCGGTTTTGGCGGCACCAACGCCTCTCTGCTGCTCAAGCGCTCTCCTTGACCTCCTCTTCTCCCGCCCCCGACCCCTCTGTCGGAGGGGAGCAGCCACCTGCCGAGCCGGAACCTGACGCGGTTGGCGAGGTGGAAGAGGTTCCCCCTGCCCCGCAACGGGGTCGCCGCTGGCGGGTGTGGGCCGGTCTGCTGCTCCTGCTGGGTGGGCTGGCCGGTTGGGGAGGCTGGGATTTCTGGCAGTTTTTGCACCGGCCCCTGCCCGCTGCTGTCCTGTTGGAGATCGAGCGGGGCTGGCCGCTGGCGCGGATTGCCGAGTTGCTGGAACAGCGTGGGGTGGTGAGCTCGGCCCACTGGTTCATGCTGTTGGCGCGTTGGGATCGGGTGCGCATCTCCCGCGACGGGTTGGATCTGGGGCCGGGCATTCAGGCCGGAGAGTATGAGTGTGCGGTGGGGGAGACACCGGCGCACATCCTGGCCCGTCTGACGGAGGGCAGGCAGGTGGTGCACCGTCTGGTGATCCCCGAGGGGCTGACGGTGGCCGAGATCGGGGCCAGGATGCGGGCCCAGGGCTGGGAGACGGCGGAGAGCCTGCTGGCCGAACCGGACATCACCCGAAAGCTGGGCCTGGAGGTCCCGTTGCTGGAGGGGTGGCTGTTTCCGAGCACCTACCATTACCGGCGGCATGATACCGCCCTGGAGATGCTGACCCGCATGGTGCGACAGGCCCAACAGGTCATGCACGACAGCTGGCAGGCGGCCCGGCAGGCGGGGGTGGTGGGGCCGTCCCGTCCGGCGCATATGGCGCCCCTGTCACCGGCCGAGGTGTTGATCCTGGCCTCCATTATCGAAAAGGAGACCGGGCGGGCGGAGGAACGGACCCGGGTGTCGGCCGTGTTTCACAACCGGTTGCGCAAAAAGATGCGCCTGCAGAGCGATCCCACGGTGATCTATGGCGTGCAACATGCGCCGGGGGGAGCGGGGTTTGGTGGTGACCTGACCAGACAGCATTTGCGGACGCCCACGCCTTACAACACCTATACCCAGCCGGGACTGCCTCCTGCGCCCATCTGCAATCCGGGCAAGGCGGCCATTCAGGCTGCCCTGCATCCGGCCGAGGTGGATGATCTCTATTTTGTTGCCCGTGGTGAAGGGTATCATGTCTTTGCCAAGACCCTGGCGGAGCATGAGGCCAATGTCGACCGATACCAGCGCCATGTTGTGCCCGCCAAGAGGTAGGGACATGTCATTCACGGACCATCCTGGCCGACTGATCACCTTTGAGGGGGGCGAAGGGTCCGGCAAGAGCACCCAGTTGACGCGGTTGGCGGCCCGCCTGCGCGGGCGCGGTCTGGCGGTGGTGACCACCCGGGAACCGGGAGGGTGTCCGGTGGCAGAGGAGATCCGTCACTGGTTGCTGCGGGGCAAACCGGGGGCCATCACGGTCAAGACCGAACTGTTGCTGATGCTGGCTGCCCGGGTTGAGCATGTGCATCAGGTCATTGAGCCTGCCCTGCGGCAGGGCGCGTGGGTGTTGTGCGACCGGTTTTTGGACAGCACCCTGGCCTATCAGGGGTATGGTCGGGGGATGGAACTGGCGGCATTGCACCATTGGCATGCCTGGGCGCTGGGCACGTTGCTGCCGCACCGAACCCTGTTGCTGGATCTGGAACCGGCTGTCGGGCTGGCCCGGGCCGGAGGGGTGGTGCCGACCGGCCAGCAGCGCGACCGCTTTGAACAGGAAGATCTGGCTTTTCATCATCGGGTCCGGGCGGGTTTTCGGGCCCTGGCCGAGGCGGCGCCCGGGCGATTTCGCCTCATCGACGCGACCGCGGGTCTGGAGCAGGTGGAACAACAGATTGGGGTGGCCATCCATGATCTTTTTGCCGACACTTGAGCAGATCGTTGGCCACGCGGCGGTATTGGCCAACCTGAGGCGCGCCATGGCGAGCCATCACCCGGGTCATGCCCATCTCTTTTTTGGTCCGCCGGGTGTGGGCAAGGCCACGGTGGCCGGGGCTTTTGTCCAGGCGCTCTTCTGCCCGCGGAGGGGGGCGGCCGGTGATGCCGGTTGTGGTGAGTGCCCGACCTGCCGCAAGGTGGCACAGGGCAATCACGGTGACCTGATCCGGGTGACCATGGAAGAAGGCAAGACCCGCATCGGGGTGGATCAGGTGCGTCAACTGGCCGGTTTTTTTGCCCTGACCCCGATGGAGGCACCCTGGAAGGTGGCCATCATGGACGATGCTGCTTCCATGAACGAGGCGGCGGCCAATGCACTGCTGAAAACCCTGGAAGAACCGCCTCCCCGTTCCCTGTTGATTCTGGTGACCCGGCAGGCGGGTCGCCTGTTGCCCACCATTCGTTCCCGTTGCCTGAAGACCCGTTTTTCCCAGTTGGCACCGGCGGATTTGCGGCGCATTCTCGGCGCGGGCCCGGGGGGGGAGGCCATTGCAGCGTTGGATGAGACGGCCTGGGGCGAGCTGGTGGCGGTCGGTGGCGGCAATGCGGGTCGGATAGTGGCCTTCAGCCAGGGTGAATGGCCGGGGTTGCGCAGCCAGTTTCGCCAGGAGATGGCCGGGCTGCCCTCTGTCACCCTGGGTCGGTTGCTCTCCCTGGCCGAACGATGGAGCCCGCCGGAACGGTTTGCCCTGGTCACGGTCCTGTTGAGGGCCTGGTTGCGGGAGCGCGTTCAGGCAGTGGTCCTGTCCCAACCCGACCGGTCGGTGCCGGGAGGTGGCGTCCCTCAGGAGGAATGGCTCAAGGTCGCCTCCTGGGTCGAGCAGCTTTTGCAACAAACGGCGGTCATCAACCTGAACCGTCGTCTGGTACTGGAGGCCGTTTTTATCCGTCTGGCACGTCTGCAGGGGGTTTCCTTCTGAATGGGTGGTTGCAGGAATGGAAAACAGCACGAACGATGAGGTCATCCCGGTGTTGAGTGGGCCGCGGACGGAAACAACGGGCCTGGTGCCTGTCGATGGCCCCCGTGACCACCCGCCCGCACCGCGCAAGACGGCCGCCCACGTCAAGGTCCCTGCCAGGGAAGCCGGTCATGCCAAAGAGACCGGCGGGGCCAAACGGCCCGGCCGGCTGGTCGGGGTCAGGGTGCCGGCAGTCGGGATGGTGTATCGGCTGCTTGCCACACAGAGAGAACTGAAACCGGGGGATGCGGTGCTGCTGCAAGGCCGGGAGGAGGAGACCGTCGGCTGGGTGGTGTCGGTGGTGGAGGGTGCGCCCGGTGAAACCTTCCAGGACCGCATCTTTGCCGGCGGATATGAACGCATCATCCGGGTGTTGTCCGAGAGTGAACGCCATTTTCTGGACAACCGCGCCGAATTGGAGCGTCAGGCCAGGCTGGTGTGTCGGGAAAAAATTCGCGAGTTGCAACTGCCCATGCGACTGTCCGGCATTCGCTACCTGCCGGGTGGTGGCAAGGTGGTGGTCTATTTTACGGCTGAAAACCGGGTGGATTTCCGGGAACTGGTGCGCATTCTGGGCAGCCATCTCAAGGTCCGGGTGGAGATGCGCCATATCGGAGTGCGGGACGAGACCAGGCTGCTGGGTGGTATCGGTCTGTGTGGACATGAATTTTGTTGTTCTGTCTACCTGAGACGGTTTCACCCGGTGTCGGTGCGCATGGCGAAAAACCAGGAACTCTCCCTGAACCCGGAGGGAATTTCCGGCACTTGTGGCCGGTTGTTGTGTTGTCTCGAGTATGAAAATGCCACCTATCAGGCCCTGCGGGAGGGTATGCCCAGACCCAAACAGACCGTGCAGGTCGTGGATGGTCGGGAGGGGGTGGTGCAGTCGGTCCATCCCCTGATGGGGACGGTGGATCTGCAACTGGCCGATGGCAGTCGTGCCTGTGTTGCCCGCTGTGACCTGTGTGGTCACAACGGGGGGTCGGCGGTGGTTGAAGAGGAGGCGCTGCCTGGCGATGCGGGGGTGTTGTGCGAGGGTGCGCCTGCCGCCGTGGTGACGGAAGCCGGGCGGCGTCTTGCCGGCGCAACCGCTCGCGGTCAGGCCGGTCGTTCGCCCCCGCCGAAGCGGGAGTCGGGAAGAGAGCAGGGGCGTGCCCGTCCGGCGCCGTCCGCCGCTGTCCCGGCAACGGTGGATGCCGCCAGGCCGGTCGGCCCGGAACCGGCTTCCTCTGCCCCGGGCGGGGAGGGGTTGCCCCCGGCCCGGAAGCGGCGCCGGCGTCGTCGTTCTGCCGCAGTGACCGCAACCGGGCAGAAGGCGGTTTCATGAACGCCGTGCGTGCACGGCACGGGGCGATGGTCCACCCGGGGGAGAGGGGGGTGATCGCTTTTGCCGATTCCCATGCTCATCTGGACTTTCCCGATTTTGCCGACGACCTGGCTGGCATCATGGCACGGGCGACGGCGGCGGGTGTGACCTGCATCAACACGATTGCCACCCGGCTGACCCGTGTTCCTGTCCTGATCCAACTGGCCGAGCGGTTGCCCGGGGTGTTGGCCAGTGCGGGTATTCATCCCCATTATGCGGGAGAGGAGCAGGAGAGTTCGGTGGCGGCCATTGTGGCAGCGGCCAGTCATGACAAAATTGTGGCGGTGGGGGAGACCGGACTGGATTTTCACTATCGGTTCAGCGAGCCCGGTCAGCAGGAGGTGGTGTTTCGCAATCATATCCAGGCGGCCAAAATCCTGGATCTGCCCTTGATCATCCACACCCGGGAGGCAGAGGCGGCCACTCGCCGGATCGTCGAGGAGGAGGGGGTGCCCGAACGGGGCGGGGTGCTGCACTGTTTTACCGGCTCCCTGGAGATGGCGGAGTGGGGGCTTGCCCAGGGTTTGCATCTGTCGTTTTCCGGTGTGCTGACCTTCAAGAATGGTGAGCCGTTGCGACAGATTGCGCGGCAGATCCCCCTGGACCGCATTCTGATCGAGACCGATGCCCCCTATTTGGCGCCGATGCCCCACCGGGGTCAACGCAACGAGCCGGCCTGGGTGGTACGGGTGGCAGAGACTCTGGCGCAGTTGCATGGACTGTCGCTGGAACAGGTGGCGGCGGTGACCACGGACAACTATTGGCGACTGTTTCGTCCGGTCGAGCGGGGTGCATGGGCAGGGGTGCCGGCGGTGCCTGCCGCCTTCACGCCCCGTCTGGCCTATCCCATTGGCACCGGCTTGTATCTCAACATCAGTCGGGGTTGTTCGCTGCGTTGTCACTTTTGTCCCAAGTGGGTGGCGCCCGTTGTCCACGATTATGACCTGACCTTGCCGCGCAATCCGTCCGCCGAGGCGGTGTTGGCGGCCATGGGAGATTTTTCCGGTTATCGGGAGATCGTTTTTTGCGGGTACGGGGAGCCCACTCTGCGCCTGCCGGTCCTGCTGGAGGTGGCGCGGGCCGTCAAGCAACGGAGCACCATTCCCATCCGCATCAACACCGATGGATTGGCCAACCGGGTCTATCGGGAGGATGTCACCCCGCAGTTCCGGGGCTTGATTGATGCGGTGTCGGTCTCCCTGAATGCCCAGAATGAAGCAGTGTACAACCGCAACAGCCGACCGACCCTGCCGGGGGCTTACGCGGCGGTGCAGGATTTTTTGCGGGTGGTGCAGGCCCATGTGCCCTCGGTGACGGCAACCGCCATCGAAGGGCTGGAGGGGGTGGATATGGCTGCCTGTCAGCGCATTGCCGAGGGATTGGGGGTGCGCTTTCGCAAACGGGTACTCAATCGAATGGGGTGAACAGCAGCGGGGTTGACGTTTGACCGCTCTGTGAAAGGGGAAGCATGGCGCAGGGAACCGGCTGGGATGTGATTGTGCTGGGGGCCGGGGCGGCGGGTTTGTTGTGTGCCGGGGAGGCCGGTCGGCGGGGTCGCAGGGTGCTGGTGGTGGATCATCTGGCCCAGCCTGGGGCCAAGCTGCGCGTTTCCGGCGGTGGTCGCGGCAATGTCACCAACCGCCATCTGGACCGGACCCATTATCTGTCTGAGCATCCCGGTTTTTGCACGGCTGCCCTGCGTCGGTTTGGGGCCGGCGACCTGTTGCACCGACTGGCGCAGGCGGGCATTGCCGTGGAGGAGCGGGAGGGGGGGCAATATTTTTGTGTGGGTGCCGCGCAGCAGGTGGTCACCTTGCTGATGGATGGGTGTGCGGCGGGTCGGGTGGCCTTCAGCCTGGGCGCTGCGGTGCAGCAGGTGGAGCGGGTGGCGGGGGGCTTTGTCCTGCAGACCGGGGCTGGCCGGTTGTGGGGGGCCGCCCTGGTGGTGGCCACGGGAGGGCTCTCCTTTCCCAAACTGGGCGCCACGGATCTGGGCCACCGTCTGGCCCGGCAATGGGGGTTGCCCGTGGTGGAGCCGCGCCCCGGTCTGGTGCCGTTGTTGTTGCCCCGCACCGGTTTCTGGCAGGCGGACTCGCTGGCCGGTGTGGTGGTGGAGGCCAGTGTACAGTGTCGCAAGGTCCGTTTTACCGGGCCGCTGTTGTTCACCCACCGGGGGGTGAGCGGGCCGGTGGTCTTGCAGATTTCTTCCCATTGGCGGACTGGCGAGCCGCTGCGGATCGACCTGTTGCCGACGGTGGATCTGGGGCAGGTGTTTCGCCAGGCCCGCCAGTTGCGGGCCCGGCAGGAGGTGGTCACGGTATTGGCTGACCACCTGCCCAGACGGTTGGCCCAGGCCGTGGCGCGGCAGGTGGGTATCGGTGGTCGTGTGGCCGAGTTGCCTGATGCCCGTTTGCGTCAGTTGGCCGAGGCGGTGCACCACTGGGTGGTGATCCCGGCGGGCACCGAAGGCTATCGTACCGCCGAGGTGACGGTCGGCGGGGTGGACACCGCCGCGCTCTCCCCCAGGACCATGGAATGCCGGACGATGCCCGGGCTCTATTTTGTCGGGGAGGTGATGGACGTGACCGGCCAGTTGGGGGGGTACAACCTGCAATGGGCCTGGTCTTCCGGTTTTGTGGCGGGCCAGAGTGTGTGACCTGGTTTGCGCAAGGGAACCGTGCCGGGATTGCGGGTCCAGGGGGGTCACCCCCCTGGCGGGTCCAGGGCAGCGCCCTGGGATTTTGCTGTGGCTTTTCAAAAGAGCCGCAGCCGCTTTTTGCTGC
>JAMOAX010000208.1:0-3815 GCA_039908555.1 Magnetococcus sp. DMHC-8 | reverse complement strand
CCTGCTGGTTGTGGACAAACTTGGCCAGGATATCCCAATACAGGGCCGCACTGCCACCCATGTTGCGCAGGCCGGTCTGGGTATCCAGGCCCGGCAGGGGGGGAAAGCTCCCGGAGGCCGGTGGACCGCCGGCCTCCGGATCGGGCGCGGTCTCCGGCACCGTGACCGCCGGGGCCCATTTGGCCAATATCGCATACAGGTTGCGGGGGTCGATGGGCTTGGAGAGATAGTCGCTCATGCCGGCAGACAGACAGATCTCCCGGTCGCCCTTCATGGCATTGGCGGTCATGGCGATGATGGGCAGATCCCGGAATCGCTCTTCCCGGCGGAGCCGGCGGGTTGCCTCGTAGCCGTCCATGACGGGCATTTGCACATCCATGAGGACCAGGTCGAACGCACCCTGCTGCAGCTTTTCGATGGCCTCCATCCCATTGTTGGCGATCTCGACCTGCAGGCCCGTCTGTGCCAGAATACCCTGCGCCACCTCCTGGTTGATCTCGTTGTCCTCCACCAGCAGGATCGTGCCGTGGATGGTCTGGGTGGGCAGTTCGCTGGTGGGAGCGGTCGGCGCCTGTCCCCCCAGCGCGTGGGGAATTATCTCCAGCAACGCCGAGGCGGTGATCGGTTTGATCAGCAGATGGGGGATGCCCTCCCGCAGGGAGGATGACATCACCTCTTCCCGCCCGTAGGCCGTGATCAGGACGACCGACGGGGCCTGGTCACCCAGTGCGGCCCGCATCTGCCGGACCGCCGTCAGACCATCCATGACCGGCATGCGCCAATCCATGAGTACCAGTCGGAAGGGATCGTCGCCGGCTGCGGCCTGGACAATATGCTGCACGGCCTGTTCCCCGTTTTCCGCCTCCTCGACCCGGCACTGGAACGGCAACAGCATGTCGCGGCAGACGCGCCGTGCCACGGGGTGGTCATCCGCCACCAGGATGTGCAGCCCGGCCAGTTGGGAGGTGACCAGCGGGGCGGCCAGTTGTGCCTCCTGGGCGACGGGGAAGGTCAATTGAAAATGGAAGGTGCTGCCCTGACCCGGTTCGCTGGACAACTGCAGGGAGCCGCCCATCATCTCCACCAGATGGCGGCTGATGGCCAGACCCAGGCCGGTCCCGCCAAAGCGGCGGGTGGTGGAGGTGTCTGCCTGGGTGAACGCATTGAACAGGTTTGCCATCTGCGCAGGGGTCATGCCAATGCCCGTGTCCCGTACCCGAAACGCCACGTCGGCGTGGGCGTCGGTCAGGCCGGCCAGTTGAATCTCGAAACAGACCTCGCCCGTCTCGGTAAACTTGACGGCATTGCCCACCAGATTGAGCAGTACCTGTCCCAGCCGCAGGGGGTCTCCCATCAGCACGGGCGGAATCCGATGATCCACCGCAGCGATCAGCTCCAGGGATTTGTCCTGGGTTTTGGGAGCAGCCATGGCCGCCACCTGGTCCGCCACCTTGTCCATGGAAAAGGGGATGGTTTCCATGGTGAGCTTGCCGGCTTCAATCTTGGAAAAATCCAGAATATCGTTGATGATGTGCAGCAGAGAACGGCTGGCCTGGTCGATGCGGCTCAGAAAATGCCGTTGTTCGGCGGTCAGGTTGGTTTTGGTGGCCAGATATACCATGCCGGTGATGGCATTGATGGGGGTGCGAATTTCATGGCTCATGTTGGCCAGGAAACCGCTCTTGGCCCGGGTGGCCACCTCGGCGGCCTCTTTGGCCTGTTGCAGGGCGAGTTCGGCCTTTTTGCGTGCCGTGATGTCCCGGAGGGTGCCCACCATGCGCTGGGACAGGCTGTCGTCATGGGACTCCACCATGGCCCCCCTGGAAACCACCCACCTCAGCAGTCCGTCCGGGGTCAGGATGCGATATTCGACCTCATAGTCGGTCCGCACTCCTTCCTTGTACTCCCTGCCGATCTGCTTCACCCGTTCCCGATCATCGGGGTGGATGCTGTCAAACCAGCCGTTGCGGTCGATGGGGAGGTCGCCCCCCGTGGGAAAACCGAGAATTTCCTTGTAACGGTCGTTGACGATGGTGCGGCCCGTTTGCATGTCCGCGTCCCAGAAGCCCAGATTGCCGCCCTTCAAGGCCAACTCCTGGCGTTCCTGACTGATCTTCAGCAGTCTGGCACGTTCCGCAAGTGCCGTGGTCTCCCGGTGCAACACCAGGTAATAGGTGAGCGTCAACAGGCCCACCAGCAGGGAGATGAAGATGCCCAGCATCCGGTCGATCCGGGCCATTTTTTCCTGTTTCAGCATCAACACCGACCAGCCATCCGCCTGGATGCCGACCCGTCCCACCCGGTATGGCAGCCGGTGTTGTTGGGTCAGCAAGGTCGTCCGGGCGCCATCGTGCAACGCCTGCCTGAACAGTGGGGGCGTATCGGGCAGTGGGCCAAACTGTTTGGACTCTTCCAGACGGGCCCGGGCCTCGGCCGACAGGGGCCAGAGTGGCTGGGGGGCAAACCCGGTGGTCCCGGACAGCAGGGCCACGCCGTCGGGATTGAGCAGAAAGACCTGTTCAAACTGCCGGAGTCCCAGTTCTGCTGCATCCAGGGTTTTCTTGATGACCGCCACCCCGACAACCTGTTGTTGTCCTTTGGCGAAGATGGGTGCACTGGCATAATAGCCGGGCTCACTGCTGACCACGCCGTAGGCAAAATAGCGTCCGTTTTTCCCTGCCATGGCGTGCTGGAAATAGGGGCGGAAGCGATAATTTTTGCCCGCAAAACTGGCGGGGGTGGCCCGGTTGGAGGCCGCAAAGGCCGTGCCGCCGGTATCCAGGATATAGGCCACCCCCCGCACGCTGGCGGCCAACTGATCCACGGCCAGGTCGATGCCCTCCTGTTGTTCAGGCGGCAGCGGGGTGTTGCCCATCAGGGGTTGGGTGATGCCGGCCAGGGCAATCACGCCACCGTCTGCGGCATGGATTTCCCGGTTCAGGCGGTTGACCGCGGCCTCCAGGTTGACCCGCAGTTCCCGGGTCTGGTCAGTTTGATACAGGTTGTCCAGCAGGTTGGTCAGGGCCCAGCCGCCACCCAGCAGCAGCAGGAAGCCGCCCAGGAAAAACCGGGCATAATGTCGCTGTTTTCTGAACAGGGGCGGGGCATCGGCCTGTTCGGTCGCCACACCCCAGATGGCGGCAGTCAGCAGCATGGCCAACAGGGCCCTGACCAACTGGATGGGCACACCTGTCCCCAGCAGGAAGCTGTCGGTATTCAGCACCGTGGCGGGCCAGATCGCCATCGGGGGCACCACCAGACCGCTGGCGATCCCGTAACCTGCCATGGCCAGGGCAGCGACCCGCCACCAGCCGGTCTGCCGGGTGGTGGTACCGGGCATGGCGTGCCACCAGAGCCAGGCACTGATCAGGCAGGCGGGCAAGGTGACGCCATACCGGACCAGCGATGGCAGGGCTGCCGCGCCCAGAGGCCAGGCCAGCAGGCCGAGCGCCGCCATCCACCACAGGGCGCGTCCGGGCGCACAGGGACGATGCCGGTAGCGCGCCACGCCCTGGCAGGCCAGCTCGGCCAGGAAATAAAACGACAGGATATGCAGGCCCATGCCCGCACTCTGCAGCAGCCCGGCATTGTCAACGACCAGCGCGGCCAGTTCCAGCCACTCTCCCAGGCCGTGGGTCAGGCCAAACAGGCCCAGCAGGCGCCATGCCACAGGTTGCCGGTCATCCCGGGGCATGGCCAGACAGACTGATCCCAGGATCAAAAAGCCGAGGCCGTAGATGAAATAGATGTAATCCATCTGCCCGGCAAACCAGGTCTCCCCCCACGGGAGCGGGGCAGAAAGAGGTGCGGTTGCC
>JAMOAX010000050.1:0-18913 GCA_039908555.1 Magnetococcus sp. DMHC-8 | reverse complement strand
AGGCCATCCATGACCGGCATCTGCACATCCATCAACACCCCGTCCAGGGTCTCCTTCGCAACCATGCGCACCGCCTCCAGGCCGTTCCGGGCCAGCAGCACGGTCACGTTGACCTGTTGCAGCAGTTCCATCGCCACCTGCTGGTTGATCTCATTGTCTTCGACCAGCAATATCCTGGCACCGGACAGCACGGCCATGAAATCCCGCAGGGTACCCTGCGGCGAAGCGCCCTTCCGGCCATCGCCATGGGCCTGGCCAAAAGCCTCCATGATGGCTTCAAACAGCAGGCTCTGGTTGATCGGTTTGACCAGAAAACCATCCACCTGCGCCTCCCGATCGGCCCGTTTGACCACCTGCTCCTCCCCGTAGGCCGTGGCCATGATCACCACCGGCATGCGGCTCAGGTTCAGTTCATGGCGCATTTTGGCCACGGCGGTGATGCCATCCATCTCTGGCATCATGTAATCCGTTACCAGCAGATCGAAAGGCGCGCCGGCCATGTCCGCCTCCTGGACGGCAATGATGGCCTCTTTGGCATCCCCGGCCTTCCTGACCTTGAAGGAAAACGAGGTCAGATAGTCGGACAGCACATTGCGGGCGCTCTCGTTGTCATCCACGACCAGCACCTGCAACCCCCGCAGGTCGGCGGTGGGCAACAAATTTTTTTCCATCCCCTGGTTGGAAACGCCCAACCGCACATCAAAGCGGAAGCGGGTCCCCTGACCAGGCCAGCTCTCCACCTGGATGGTGCCACCCATCATCTCCACCAGGCGTTTGGCAATGGTCAAACCCAGACCGGTCCCGCCATATTTCCGGGTGATGGAAGAATCGGCCTGCGTGAAGGCCTGGAACAGACCCGCCACCTGCTCCGGCGTCATGCCGATGCCCGTATCCCGCACCGTAAACTGGAGATGGACCCAATCCTCACCCCGCTCCAGCAATTCGGTGACAATGGCCACCTCACCCGCTTCGGTAAATTTGACGGCATTGTTGGTGAGATTGACCAGAATCTGCCCCAACCGCAGCGGGTCCCCCACCAGGCTCGGCGGAATCGCCGGGGCCGTCTCCACCAGCAGTTCCAGACGCTTCTCCTGGGCCTTCAGGGAGGTCATGGAGGCCATGGTCCCCAGCACCTCCTCCAGGGTAAAATCGATGGACTCCATGTCGAGCCGACCGGCCTCGATCTTGGAAAAATCCAGAATGTCGTTGATGATGCGCAGCAGTGAAGTGGCCGAATTGTAGACCTTGCGGATGTAATCCTTTTGCCGGGCGGTAAGTTGGGTCTGCAGGCAAAGATGGCTCAGACCGATGACGGCGTTCATGGGGGTACGAATTTCATGGCTCATATTGGCCAGGAAATCACTTTTGGCCCGGGCTGCCGCCTCGGCCTGCTCCTTGGCAACCAGCAAACCGGCCTCCAGCGCCTTCATGGCCGTGATATCGGTGCGAATGGAGACATACTTGAACGGTTTGCCAAGCTCGTCCAGAAAAGGCACAATGGTGGCCCGCACCCAGTAAAAAGAACCATCACGCACCCGGTTTTTTACCTCGCCATGCCAGGGTTGGCCACGGGCGATCGTTTTCCACATTTCCTGGTAAAAGGCTTGTGAATGCGCGTCCGACTTGACGAGGCGATGGTTCTGTCCGAGCAACTCCTCACGGGTAAAACCGCTGATGGCGACAAACTTGTCATTCACGTAGGTGATCGTCCCCCGAACATCGGTGGTGGAGACGATGGCATGCTCATCCAGGGCCCGTTTCTGGAACTCCAGTTCCCGCAGGGCCTCGGCAGCCACCTGGTCGGCCAGGCGTCGGGCGATGACAACCAATGTGACGATCCAGGCGGTAAAGATGCTCAACAACACCCCGCAGACAAAGATGACCGCCGCAATGGGATGCTCCTGCAATTCCCGCATGGACCACTCTGAGCTGGCAATCTGGACGATCACCTTCCAACTCGGCAGATATCCGGCAGGGTGCTCAGGCGGCCTTGGGGAGACAGTCAGGGTCTGAAAAATGAACGGGCCCTGCCCGGTATAAAATTCCCCGGACGAGCGGTCTTTCAGGTAGTTCCACAGCGCGGGCATCTTGCCGGCAAAGGTGACGGGGTTGTTGAACATGAACCCCCAGGCTTCTTCCGGATTCGGGGAGAGCAGAATATTGCCGTCCTGATCGATCAGGTGGACCCGATTGCCCGACTGCCGGTCCAGGATGCGCAGGCTTTCCAGCAACCGGGAACCCCGATAATGCAGGATCACGATGCCGCGCCGCTGCCCCAGGGCATCAAAAACCGGGGCAGCAAAACGGAGAATGGGTTCGTAAGGTTCTGACACCACGCCCTGTTCTGCGTGCAGTTCAAACCGGGAGATGTACCGTTCTTCATCGGTCAAGGCAATGGCGGATTTGAAATCGATGTGATCGGCCCGGTTGCGCAACCGGGAGGCGGGTGCCACGGTCACGCAGCCATCCCGTCCTGAATGGACCTGTATCACCTCCATGCCCTGTTCGTCGAGCAAGCGAATCTGGTCATACACCCCCCGTTCCCGGGCCATGAACAACAACTGCCGGGTCAACCGCTCCCGGGCCTGCTCTCCCCCTTTGTTCAAAAATTCGGCCAGATCCCCCCCATCGACCAGCATGTTCAGGTCAAAAAGGACGGCGGCAAAGTCGTTGGTGGCCGTCTCGACCACCCGCGCCATTTCCAGGGTTTTTGCATATTTTCTGGACAACTCTTCGGTCATTTCACTGGTGTAGACCGCTACCCAGGCAATCACCGTGAAAATGCCCAGGGAGACCGCCAGCGCCTGAACGAACAGGCGCATATTTTCTTTGACAAACAGGCTGGACAGCGCCAGGAAAGGCTTGTCGGCCGCCTGTTGACCGCTGTCCAGGTAGACAACCAGCAGGGCCGAGGCGAGCAGGATGAAAAACAGGATGGCCAGGCCCATGCCCAGGACCATGGGGTCCAGCATGGGTTCTGCAACAGCCGGCCCCGGCTCTTGCGGGAGAAAGAGGGTTGCCTCCATGGCAATGTAGTGCATGCCGGACACGGCCATGGTCATCAGCAGGACGGAGAGGTGGCGACCGGCGCCACAATCCGGGTTCAGCCCGCAGCGCCGGGCCAGACGGCGGACATGGATGGCCAACACGGCCAACAGCACGGCCGTCCCGATTGACATCAGGAAGAGGAGTGGATCGACCAGCATGCGGGCATCCATTCGCATGGCCATCATGCCCGCATAGTGCATGGTACCGATGCCGGCCCCCCCCACCACGCCACCGAGCCAGGCCAACCGCGCATCCCACCGCTCCCGACCGATCCAGTGCAACATCCAGCCGGCAGCCAGGATGCCGGGCAGCCCGGACAACAGGGTCAAACCGATGTCGTACTGGACAAAAACAGGCAGCCGAAAGGCCAGCATACCGATAAAGTGCATGGCAAACACGCCGTTGCCGAAGGCGACGGCACCAAAAACCAGCCACAACCCGCGCATGGCAGCACTGGTGGCCCGGCGGATCGGTTGAATCATCCCCAGGCCAGCAAAACAGCCCAGACAGGCAGCCAACAGCGACAGCAACACCAGGGACGGGTCGTACGACCCGGTCAGGACAGTGGTCAGATCCATCCCGGGTTGGGTAAAGTGCAGCATCATGACATCGGGGTTCCTTCGGGCCAGCACATGGCCCGGCATGGGAAGTCCTGAAAGACCGATATGAATGGAAAATTCTCGGGGAAAAGCCCAGTCGTTTACATTGTGTCACAAACAGCCGGCGATTGGAAGACACTTTGCATCCGTCCACAGCAAACAGACCGGCACCATTCAGCCAACCCACACAATAATATCTTGACTTTTCGCGCAGGATTGGGGAACGTCACAGCACCGGGGCAACCAGGATGACTGTCATCCACCTTTGACCACCCACCATCTGCCTGGACCCTGTGGCACATGACCGATCCTCTGCTGCTATATTGGCATTGATTTTGCTTTAGTCTGCAGGTCGAGTCAGGCAGACTGGTCGGCTTTTTCCGTTTTCTCTACAGTATGGCGCGGGGGATTGAATCATGAGCACTCTCAGCAAAGAGGATCTGATCGGCGACATGTGGGGCGGCCTGACGGCCGTGCTGGTGGCTTTGCCGTCAGCCATCGCCTACGGCCTGGCGGCCTATGTGGGACTGGGCCAGGAATATGTAGGCTTTGCCGCCATGACCGGCGTCATTGGCACCGTTGCCCTGGGATTGGTCTCCCCGGCCCTGGGGGGGGCACCGCGGTTGATCACTGCACCCTGTGCGCCAGCCGCTGCCGTGCTGGCTGCCATCATCGCCGACATGCTCGCCGGGCGGGGCGGAGCCGAACCTCTGACCCCGGAACGCATCCTGCTGTTGCTGACCATGGTGGCCCTGCTGTCCGGACTGCTGCAGTTTCTCTACGGCGCCATGGGTGGAGGCAAACTGATTAAATACATTCCATTTCCCGTGGTGTCCGGCTATTTGAGCGGCGTTGGCGTCATCATTTTCGTCAGCCAGGTGCCCAAACTGCTGGGGCTGCCCAAAGGCACCAATCCCTGGCAGGGACTGGTCAACCCGGACGTGTGGCAATGGACCGGCATTGCGGTGGGCATCACCACCATGGTGGTCATGCTGCTGGCGCCCCGCATCACCAAAAAACTGCCGGCCCCCATCCTGGGCCTGCTGGGGGGCATGGCGGTCTATTTTGCCATCGGCATGGGCAAGCCGGAATTGTACAAACTGGCCGGCAACGCCCTGCTGATCGGCCCCATCAACCTGGACATGCAAACCCTGACCAACAGCATGGCCAGTCGCTGGACCTCCCTCAGTCAACTGCACTTTGCCGACCTGGGACTGCTGCTGGTGCCCGCCTTGACCCTCTCTGTGCTGCTCTCCATCGATACCCTCAAGACCTGTGTGGTCATGGATGCCCTGACCCGTTCCCGTCACAACTCCAACCGGGAGTTGATCGGCCAGGGTGCCGGCAACCTGGTGGCAGCACTGGTGGGCGGCATGCCGGGCGCCGGCACCATGGGCGCCACCCTGGTCAATATCAACAGCGGGGCCCGTACCCGTTTTTCCGGCGTCCTCGAAGGGGTGTTCGCCCTGGCAGTACTGCTGTTCCTCTCTGCCCTGATCAGTTGGGTGCCCATCGCCGCACTGGCCGGCATCCTCATCGTGGTGGCGTTCAGGATGTTCGATTGGCACAGTTTTCACCTGCTGCGTCAAAAGTCCACCTTGCTGGACTTCTTCGTCATCGCCGCCGTGGTCTTTGTGGCCCTGCGCTTCAACCTGATCGCCGCCTCCGGGACCGGGATCGGCCTGGCCATGCTGCTGTTCCTCCGGGAACAGGTACGCAGCTCGGTAGTCCGCCGCATGGTACAGGGGGATCACCTCTCCTCCAAACGCAACCGCCTCCCCGAGGAAAAAGAGATCCTCGCCACCCACGGCGTCCACACCACCGTCTGCGAGGTACAGGGCAATCTCTTCTTCGGCACCACCGATCAGTTGTTCTCCAACCTGGAATCCGCCATCCGGTCATGCCGTTATCTCATTCTGGACATGCGCCGGGTGCAGTCGGTCGATTTTACTGCCGTGCACATGCTGGAGCAGATTGAGTCCATGCTCAAGGAGCGTGGTGCCCACCTGATTTTTTGTGATCTGCCCGTCCACCTGGCGTCCGGTCAGGATTTGCGCACCTACTTTGCCCAGATGGGCCTGGTGCGTTCCGATGATCTCCATCTGTTTGCCACCCTGGATGAAGCACTGGAATGGGTGGAAGATAGTATTTTACGGGAAAACAACCTGCTGCAGGACAACACGGAACAGGCCTTGGCCCTGCAGGAGATCTCCCTGCTGCGCGGTTTTGAGAACGAACCGGCCTTTGACCTGTTGAAAACGGTGGTCGAGGAGCGATCCTGCCAGCCGGGCGACGCCATTTTCCGGAAGGGAGATGTCGGGGACGAGTTGTTCATCATCCGCCGCGGCGCCGTGCGCATCCTGCTGCCGCTGGCCGATGACAAGCATCGGGTGCTGGCCATCTTCGGGCGGGGCCATTTTATCGGCGATATGGCCTTCCTGGATCGGGGCGAACGGTCAACGGATGCCGTGGCCGACCAGCCAACAGACATTTTTATCCTGTCACGCAACCGTTTCGATACACTGATCCAGACTCATCCGCAACTGGGACAAAAGATTTTCCTGCGCCTGGCCAAGGTGCTGTCCGCCCGCCTGCGCTATACCAACGCCGAACTGTCCGCCATGCAGGAGGCCTGAACCGCACCCATCCCGGGATTCATCGTTTGGCAGGTAAAGTTTCATGGGGTCCAGGGGAGATTATCTCCCCTGGCGGGTCCAGGGCAGGGCCCTGGGACTTTGCTGTTGCTGTCATCTTTTGGCGCGCCTTCAAGAGAAGCGTGACGCGGTTTTTGCGTCACGCGCAGCGCGCCCAACATGCGCCGCAGGCAAGCTGCTTGTCACCAAAAATCTCGATATTTATCAAACAGATTGGCTCTATATGATCGATATAAGCCATGAAATATCCGCCAGATTGCCTGCGGCGCATGCTGAGGGCGCCGAAGCAAAACCGGCTTCGGCTTTTCTTGAAAATCAAAGACAAAGGCAAAGTCCCAGGGCGCGGCCCTGGACCCGCCAGGGGGGTGACCCCCCTGGACCCGCAACCGTTTTTGCCCCCGACCGGGGTGAGTCACGCTGGCCCGGACGCCCCCCCATCCGCCTGCAAGGTAACATCTGCAAACCAGGCGAGTGACTCCCGATAACGAACCACCTCGCCGATCACGATAATCACGGGCGGCTGCAGGTCGCACCTGGCCACCTCCTCCACCACCCGCCCCAAAGTGGTCACCAGGGTGCGTTGCTCCGGTGTGGTGGCCCACTGGATCAAGGCCACCGGGGTGTCGGCCGCCCGCCCGCCCGCCATCAGCCTCTGGCTGACCGATACCAGATTTTTCATGGCCATGTAAAGTACCAGGACGGGAAAGGTTTGGGCGATGGCCTCCCACTCCACCCGGGAACTGTCCTGTTCCTCCTCGCCCGTGCGGAAGCCGCTGTTCTCGGCCGATTCATGGCCGGTGATAAAGGCCACATTGGCGTTGACGGCACGGTGGGTAATGGGAATGCCCGCGTAGGCCGGCCCGGCAATGCCGGCCGTCAGACCCGGCACAACCCGGAACGGAATCCCCTCCTCTGCCAGACGGAGGGCCTCCTCTCCCCCGCGTCCAAAGACAAACGGGTCGCCTCCCTTCAGGCGCACCACCCGCTTATGGTCCCGGGCCAAGGCAACCAGCGTGTCACAAATGTCGGCCTGATTGGTCGATGCCGGATTGCCTCCCCGCTTGCCGGCCGCAATCACCGCGCAACCCGCCGGAATCAAGGCCAGAATACGGGACGAAACCAGGGCATCGTGCACCACCACATCCGCCGCCTGCAATGCCTTGAGGGCAGCCACGGTCAGCAAATCGGGATCACCGGGGCCCGCACCGACCAAAGCCACCATGCCGGGCCTGAGAAAAGCCGGATCACAGGCCACTACCATCTCCGTCACCACCCTGCTCTCCCATTGCCCGGCCTTCCACTTCCATACCACGGTCCCACCCACGGTCCGGGTGGCGAAACCGGATACCCGCCAAACCCGGCGGTACCCAACCGCTGCGCATTGCGTACCACCATGGCATCGATCACATCAGGTGGCAGACTGCCATGGCAACCGGCACACCGTTGCCAGTAGACGCGCTGGTGCAAGGCATACTGCCGCGGCCAGGACCGTCGCCAACCCCGATTGTCGGCGCGGGCGCTCCGCGGTGCACACAACGCGGCCAACCGGGGTTGAGCAGGCAACTCGCTGTGTCGCTGTCGCCCGGCCACAACGGGAGGCGGCGCCTCCTCCACCCCGGTTGTACCGGCCTGTTGTGCGCCGGCAGTCTGATCCTGTTCCATCCTCCGGTCGGCCTGCTGCGCCGTCTCGGCCGGTTTTTCCGGCACAGGCACCGCCAGCAACGGGTCGGCCAGAGAGGGCACCACCGCCGGCAAAACCAGCCTGGGCACACCGGCCACCTCCTCCTCCGGCGTAGCAGTCAGAAGCGGTTCCTCGACCAGGGACAACGGGGGCACCACCCCCTCGGGACGGGCCGGCACATTGCCCGCATCATCGGGCACCGATGCGGTGATGACCGGTCCGGCATCGTCAGGCTGCGCAACCGGAAAATCCTCTGCAGGCTGTCGCTCTGTCTCGTTCAGCCGCCGTCCCGCCGACTCGCCCGCCACCGTGGCAACCGTCGTCCCGCCCTCCTCGGCCACGCTCCCACCACCCGGCAGCACGGCACCGCACAGCACCACCGCGCACCAAAAAGAGACGACCTGCCTGCCAAACGGTTTCCTGGCCATTGTTCCTCCAATCCATAATCCGGGTGCATCCTGACGGGTCAACACGGCGCGGGGTGGGGTGACTCCCTGCTCAACCTGGCAGATGGCCCGGGGTCTCCACCATGGCCCGCACCACTTCACACCACCCCTTGGCAATATTGTGTGCATTGTAGCCACCACCACCCAGGGCCAGGAGACGACCATGGCCCAAAGACTCTGCCAGTTGGATCAGTCGGGCCGTGACCAGAAAATGGGTGGCCGGGGACAGCCGCAACTGCGCGAGGGGATCACCGGCCAGGGAATCCGTACCGGCCTGCAGGATGAAAAAGTCCGGTCGGTGCTCGTGCAGAAACGCCACCACCTGGGGCCACACCTGCGCAAAATGGGAGTCGCCAGCCCCGGGCGGCAGGGGAATGTTCAACTTGCTGCCCTCGGCATCTCCCTTGCCCCGTTCGTGCGACCCGCCGGTGCCCGGGTAAAGCGTGCGGCCATCCTGGTGCAGATCGGCAAAAATCAGCTCGGGATCGCTCTCAAAAGCGTAAAAGACCCCATCACCATGATGGGCGTCGATATCCACATAGGCCACCCGCCGAATGCCGTGTTTTGCCCGCAGGGTGTGGATGACCACACCGGCATCGTTGAAGACACAAAATCCCCCGGCCCGCTCGGGCCGGGCATGATGCAGACCGGCAATGGGCACAAAAGCCCGACGGCACTGGCCTGCCAGGATCTCTTCCATCCCCTGCAACGCCGATCCCACCACATGCGCAGCCGCCTCGAACACCCCCGGGAAGGCAGGGGTATCACCATAATCCAGAAACCCCGTGCCGGTGCGGGAACGCTCCTGCACCACTGCCACGTAAGCAGGTGTGTGAAACCGCTCCAACTCCGCCGTGCCGGCCATCACCGGCGGGCGAAGCGCCACCTGCCCATCCAGCCCCAGGCGGCGCGCCTCCTCCCAGAACACCCCCAGGCGATGCGGACCAAAAGGATGTCCACCCGGAAAACCGTACCGGGCGATCTGATCGCCTATGGTCAGATGGGTCATGACGACATTGGCCATACAGGTCTGGTACCTCCTGCAATCCGAACCGGACGAGATGCCGGGGTTATAAAACTGGCATGGTGGTTTGTTGCCCGACGGTCTCGCCGAGACCAGCCCGTTCCAGCACGACCTTCTGGTACAACCCCCCGAAAAAAGTCTCCTTGCGGACCTGGCCCAGCCGGGAAATCCCTCCATCCGGCACATCACCGCTGCCGCCAAACCGCATGGCCCAGGAGACAATCTCCTGGTGCCACAGATCCAGCGCAAACGGCTCCAGCGCGTACAGAATGGGCATCATGATGTAGCGAAATGGATTGAAAAAAGAGGGTCGGTGATAATCGACAAACACCACCTTGCCACCGGGCTTGACCACCCGCAGCGCTTCGCATACCGTCCGCTGGCGCACATCTTCCGGCTGTTCATGGAGCAGAAAGAAGACCACCACGTTGTCGAACTCGCCATCCTGAAAGGCCAGCTCGGTGGAATCCTGGTGGTGCAGATGCACGTTGGAACCACTGCTCAGTTTGCGTTTGACATTTTCCAATTGGACAGGTGCCACATCAATCACATCCAGCCGGGCATCCCTGGCCAGCCGGGCGGCCAGTCTGGGCGTAAAATCGCCATAAACACAGGCCACCTGCAGCAGGCGCCCCTGAATGGTCGTCCCCATCTCTGCCAGTGCGGCATCCCGAAGCCGGGCAAAATTACCCCAAAGAATGACGTTGACCAGCCACTGCCGTTCAAAAAAACGGACCCCCTTCGGGTGCAGATAGGCCCACCAGTAGGTCTGCTCCAGATATTGCGGCACCACCAGCGTATCCGAAATACGCAACTGCAACGCAACAGATGAACCGGCAGTCCCCGCTGCCACGCCCTTTTTCATAAAGATGAATCCTTGCTTTCATTGTGTTGTCCCCAGATGCCACACGGTTCCGGCACGCAGGAGTCTCTGCTTCGTCACCGGCACACTACGCCCACCCGGTCGGAAAATCAAGTCATGGTGTACGGGACAACACCCGGGAAGCCCCCTGCCAACCTGTTGACATTGGCCCGACAATTGCTTCCAATACCGGTACATACCGGGGGCCAGCAGGACGGCCCGACACGAAAGTGACGTGCAGAGATGACACAGCACCAACCCTGTTATGAGGACATAAAGAGATGATGTTCCGCAAAAACAAGTCAATTTTTGGGTCTGCCCGCATCGCGGTGAGGGAAATGGCCGGGCAATACCGGCTCGTCTACGAGGGAACGGGTAACCTGTTCCTGAACCTCATGGGTGGCCCGGTTGACGGGGGCGGATACCGTACGGAACAGGAAGCCACTCAGCACGCCAGACGGATCAACGAACGCCTGCAGGTCGTTCTGAAAATGGGAGGCATCAAACCGGGCATCATCAATGCCCGGGCCATGGCGCTGGTACTCTGAGTTCGTCGTCGTGCCGACCCTTCCCGGGCGATCCCGATTGACGCGCGCCCCGTGCGCCAAAACCGGGCGACACCCCATCGACCGCCCCCGGGCGGCCAACCGGGGGTTGGCGACGATGCGTCATGCCCCGACTGGTTCCGTCAATGCCTGCAACTCATATATCGCCCCGGCATGCCCCTGTTCGGCCGCCTTGCCCAACCACCGCGCTGCCGCCCCGCGATCCACCGACAAGACCAGCCCTTTGGCATACATGTAACCCAACTTGAACTGGGCATCGGCATCCCCCAATTCCGCCAACTTTTGTACATCCTGAATCACATCATCCACGGTTTCATCCATCGCATGCACACCTCTCTCTGGTCGTGTGACACCGGCAAAGCCGGTCGACCCCGGACACCGATTGCCCGGACCGGTCGCCACAATACAACATACCGACCCCCCTGGTCAAAGAGACTCCATGCATCCCGTGTCAGGAAAAAACAGGATGCCGCCCATGGCAGCGACGCCGCCATGGGATTGGCCGGTCGGACATGGCAAAATTATCGAAAACAATGGCCTCAGACAGGGTTCGATCTTGACTTTAAATCGCAAAACATGAAACATGCGAAAATATCCTGATCGATATCCCAGACGCCTGTCCGGCACGGGGGGTGTTGACCGAATGGACAAAACCATGGCATGGAGGCTGTCGATATGGTACGGAGACAACGATTCGACATGGTGGCGCAAGAGACCGGAGATCTCCTGCATCCTGCCGTGTCCATCTGGAAGCAGGTGGTGCTGACCGTATTGCCACGTATTGCCCGACAGATGGAGGCTGCTTCGCATCGGGAGACGCGACATTGACGACCCGTTCTGTCGTCATCACGCTGTTGACGGTCCTGCTGCTCTGCGGTGTGCAGAGCAGGGCGGTCCGGGCCGACCAGACCGGCACAGCCCGGGAAACACTGCGCCTGGATGCCACGGATCGGGAATGGTTGGCCGCCCATCCCCACATCCGCCTGGGTGATGATTTTGCGTGGCCACCATTCGCGTTCATGGACGAGAAGGGCGTCTACAGCGGGATCAGCGCCGGCTACGTCGCGGCGCTTGCCGAACGGCTGGGCATCGACATTCAACCCGTCCGGGGTCTGACCTGGACACAGGTGCTGGACAAAATCAAGCTCGGCGAAATTGACATGCTGCCGGCTGTGGCACGGTCCGCGGAGCGGGATGCTTTCCTGCATTTTACCAAGCCGTTCATCCGCTTTCCCGTGGTCATCGCCACCCACACCGAGGGCATCTTTGTCGCCGATCTGGCCGCCCTCGTCGGGCGCAAGGTGGGTGTGGTGCGGGGCTACATCACCCATGAGCTGCTGGCCAAAGATTTCCCGGCCATGGAGCTCGTGCTTTTCGACAGTCTCGCGGCCGGTCTGCACGCCCTGTCAACCCGGCAGGTGGATGCCATGGTGGACAATCTGGGGGCAATCACTTATGAAATCCGTCGTCTCCGCCTGGCCAATGTCAAAATTGCCGCCCCGACCCAATACCCGTTTGAACTGTCCATGGCCGTACGCAAGGACTGGCCGGAATTGGCCATGCTGCTGGACAAGGGCCTGGACAGCCTGAGCAGTCGTGAACGATCAGCCATCGACAACACCTGGCTGGCCGTTGAAGTCCATTTTGGTGTCGATCCCGGCACCATCCTGATGTGGGGACTGCCGATTGGCGTGGCCTCTCTGCTGGTACTCGTCGTGGTCGTGATCTGGAATCGCCGGCTGCAGCGCGAAATGACCGAACGACAACGTCTTCAGGAAGATTTTTATACGATCATCCAGTCATCACCCATTCCATATGCCATCAACGACGACCAGCAAAACATCACCTATATCAATCACGCCTTTGTGCGCTCCTTCGGGTATACATTGGCAGACATTCCAACCCTCGCAGAGTGGTGGCCCAAAGCCTATCCCGACCCGGCGTACCGGGAGTGGGTGACACGCAAATGGCTGGCACGACTCGCACAGTCGGTACGGGATGCGGTGCCCTTCAAAACCATGGAAGTACGCATCCACTGCAAAGATGGCAGCGTCAAGACCGTGCTGGCCGATGCCGTCACCCTGGAGGGAATGCGCAGCCGGCAGCATCTGGTGACACTTTTCGATATTACCGAGGTGCAGGAAACACAGTTGGCGCTACAGGTTATCTTGAGGGAACATGCCGATTTGCTGAAACGCATTCCGGTTGGCGTGTACAAATGGCGTATTGCGCCCAATGGCGCTTCACAATTCGACTTTGTCAGCCCGACTTGGTGTGCCCAGTTCGGTGTCACCGAGAAAACCGCGACACAGGATGCCAACCAGGTTTTTCAGGCCATCCACCCGGACGATCTGCCCGGCTTCCACCACGGTCTCCAGCAAGCCGGCGCCACCTTGAGTCCGTTTTCCTGGACGGGGCGCATCAGGCGGGGCAACGAAATCCGCTGGTTGTTGATCGAATCAAACCCCGTGCTGGACGATGGCGATCTGGTCTGGAGCGGCGTGCAGTCGGACATCACCGAACGCAAACAAGCCGAACTGGCCATTCAGGAATTGACAGAGCGTTATCAGACCCTCTTCTTCAATTCGCCGGATGCCTGTCTGCTCATGGCCACTGATCACGGTACGATCATGGACTGCAACAGGGCAACCGAGGCCATGCTGCGTGGCGACCGGGCGCATGTTCTGGGTGCAACCCCGGACCAATTGTCGCCGCCCTGGCAACCGGACGGGCAAAGCTCTCGGGAGGCGGCCCAGGCACGGATTCAGGAGTCCCTGCAACAGGGAGGACACCGGTTTGAATGGATGCATCGGCGCCTGGATGGTACCGATTTTTGGGTCGATGTGACCATTGCAGTCACCCGCATCGAGGGCCGACCTGTCCTGTTCGTGGCCTGGCGGGACATGACCGAACGCAAGATGCTTGAAACAAAATTGCGTGACAGTGAAATGGAATGGCGTCGGGCCAAGGCCGATGCCGAAGCAGCCAGCCGGGCCAAAAGCGACTTCCTGGCCGCCATGAGCCATGAAATTCGCACACCCATGAATGTCGTGCTGGGCATGTCCGAACTGCTGCTGGAAACCGGCCTGGATGCCGTGCAACGCCGGTTTGTGCAAACCATGCACAATTCCGGCAAGGCCATGCTGGGCGTGATCAACGACGTGCTGGATTTTTCCCGCATTGAGGCTGGACGCATTTCCGTGGAAATGCATCCCTTCTCCCCTCGCCAAGTGGTGGAGGAGACCACCCACCTCATGGAGGTGGTGGCCGAAAAAAAAGGGCTGGTCATGACGGATCAGGTCGCCGCCGATATACCGGATGCCGTGTCGGGAGACGAGGCCCGGGTACGCCAGGTGCTCATCAATCTGCTGGGCAATGCCATCAAATTTACCCAGGAAGGGCGGGTGGAGGTCCATCTGACCCGGCATCCCCAGGAAGCGGACACATTGCTGTTCCAGGTCGTTGACACCGGCATCGGGATTGCCCGGGAGCAGGCGGCCACCATTTTTGATCGGTTTACCCAGGCCGATGGCGGCATCACCCGACGTTATGGCGGCACCGGCCTGGGGTTGGCCATCTCCCGCAGTCTGGTGGCGTTGATGGGCGGCCGGATCTGGGTGGAGAGCCAGCCGGGGCGTGGCAGTCAATTCTCCTTTACCTTGCCCATCACCAGGGCAACCTCGCCACTACCCCAGGTCACCCCCACGCCGCCGTGCACCGTGACCGGACCCCGCGCCCTGCGCATCCTGCTGGCCGAGGATGTCGAGGAAAACCGGCTGCTGTTCGAAGCCTACCTCACGGGCACACCCCACCAACTGGTCATGGTCAACGATGGGCTGGCGGCGGTCGAACGGGCTCTGCAGGTCCCTTTCGATGTGGTGGTCATGGATATCCAGATGCCCAGGATGGACGGTTACAGTGCCACTCGACAGATCCGGCAGTGGGAACGAGAAACAGGACGGACACCCATGCCGATTGTCGCCCTGTCCGCCCACGCGATGGAAACAGAGATACAGCGCAGCCGGGAAGCCGGCTGTGATCTGTATTTGACCAAGCCGATCAGCAAAAAGAGACTGCTGCAGCTCCTCCAGCAGATCAGCAGCCACACCCTGACACCCGGGACTTGAGAGGCGTTGCGTCCCTGTCCAGACAGACGGCACCCATTCTCACGACACACCGGCCACCACACCCGTTGTCAGGACCGGACTGCACGTCCCAGCTTTTTTTCGATGCTCTCTATCTTGCCGGTCAGTCGTCCCTGCTTGTTTTTCCGATAGTCCATCCGTATGGAAATGGAAATGCGGTTGCAGTCCGCCTGCATCGCCTCCAGGCAGGCTCTGACCACGGCCATGCAGCTCTCCCATTCCCCCTCCAGACAGGTGCCCATCGGGCCGAGTTGATAAGGCAGGCCACTCTGGTCGACAATATCCAGCGATCTGGCGACATAGGTGCTGACGCTTTCTCCCTTGTCCAGTGGCGTCATGGAAAATTCCAGCAGCAAGCTCATGGGGTTTCTCCCGTTTCTGTTGGTCCCGCTTCACAAGGCCCGACCGGCACTCCCACTCTCCCGCGCCGGCACCAGACCCGGGAAAGAATCAAGAGAACCGGCAGACCAGGTTCCATGTTACCTCAGACAGGTGTATCAGGCAATTGCTGCTGCCAATGCCCCCGTCACCCGGCATCCCCAACCAGCTCAACACGGTCGAACCACAACCGGCGATCAAGAATGACAGAATAATGCTTGCATATCACCGTTTGATCTTCTACAGTGTTCGTTGTTTGCTTTTTTTGCAAAAATCAGATTCCGCGACTGCGGGAGAACGAAACAGGGCTCTGTAACGTTGCAATGATGGTGCGATCATGGATTATTCACATATTACCGATGCGGCGGATGTCGTCGTCACCACATCCAAAGCGGCAAAATTGCTTGGGGTCTCTCAACGCACCGTCCATTACTGGATGGATCGGGGGGCCATCAAATTCTGGAAAACCGCCGGTGGCCATTTTCGGATTCCGATGAGTTCCATCAACCAGTTGCTGGAAAAACGCCAGGCCGAACTCCTGGAGTCCGATCAGCCAGTCATCACGATCCTGCTGGTCGAGGACGATGGGGATTTGCGAGAGATTGCCCAGGAAGTGGTGGCCAACTGGGGATGGCCGGTACGACTGGTGGTGGCGGACAACGGGTTTGATGGATTGATTCAGGCGGGTCTGCACAAGCCGGCGGTCATCGTCGCCGACTTGATGATGCCTGCCATGGACGGATTCCAGATGCTCAAAAGCCTCAGGGAAACCCCGGACCTCAACGTGCCGCGCATTGTCGTGGTGACCGGCATGAGCGATGAACAGATTGCTGCCAGTGGCGGTGTCCCGGCTGGCATCGAGGTACTGCACAAACCGACGCCTTATGACCGGTTGCAAGAGATCGTGCGGGGTGTGCTGCGCGGACACAGTCGGGGCAAATATGCCGTGACCCGTACCCGTTCTGCATAGGGTGTCCCGGCTCCCGGCCTGGCGGGATGTGGGCCAACCGGGCCGACCGCGCGACGGTGGCGCGACCAACCCTCAACGCAGCAGTTTCCTGAATTTCGGGTTTGGGGTACAGCGCAGCAGATGGCCGATGATTTTCCGGAAAGTGGCGGGATCGGTCTCGCGATTGGTCAGGGCCGCCAATATTTTTACCATGGTATCGCCTTTCTTGGCCGGGTCTTCGTATGGATGTTCGTGCAGCAGGCGGGAAATGGTGGTCAGGTAGGCGACCATGCCACCCCGCAAGCTCTGCACCCGGTACTTCCCGGAAAATTTTCCCACCAGAAACTGGCTGCCTTCCCCTTTGCTGCAGTAGAGCAGCATGGGCCGTTTCGCCAATTGTGACGCAAACCTGTTCTCGAATTCTGCCGTTCTCTCTTCAATATCCAGCAGGTAGACCCGTTTTGAACCGGGAATGGCCGGGTCTGCATCCGTACTGCCGCGCACATCAATCAGGATGGGGTCGGTTGGATTTTCCAGAAAATTTTCAATGGTTATCTGGCTTTTATGGCTGTTCATCCACATATCCAAGGTCGTCCTTGTCACCTCAACACAAGATTCTCACGTTATGCCACGACCACCGTCCACGTGCAAGATTTCGCCGGTGACAAACCGGGCGGTCAGCAGGTAGCGAATGGCCTGCAAGACCGCCTCCGGGCCCGCCTGCCGGGCCAACGGCGTGCGGTCGAGCATGACCCGAAAGCGCTCCTCACCCTCCTGGGGCAAAATGGCCCCGGGCGCAATGCCGTTCACCCGCACTGCGGGCGCCAACTCCCGGGCCAACGCCCGGGTCGCCATGATCAGACCCGCCTTGCTCACACTGTAGCCGACATGCCCCGCCAACGGTCTTTCTCCCCAAATGTCACACATCTGGATGATCTGCCCACCCTCCCCGGCCCCCTCCATGCGGCCTTTCATGCGTTCCGCCACGCCCAGGGCCAGCCACAACGGCCCCTGCAGATTGACCCGCAGCAACTGCTCCAACCCATCCCAGGTCGCGGCGCCCAGCGGGGTCGGTGCAAACAGGGCCGCATTGTTGATCAACAAACCGGGTACATCCCACACCTGCTCCACGCCATCCAACAGACGGGTGACCTGCCCGGCCTCACGCAGGTCCAGGGAGAAAGCCCTGGCGATGCCGCCCCGTGCCAGAATGTCGGCCACCACCCCATCGGCCTCTCCGGCGGAACGGTGGTACACCACGGCCACCCGATAACCCAGCGCCGCCAAATCCCGGCAGATGGCCGCACCCAACCGACGGGCCCCTCCAGTCACCAGCGCCACCTCGCCACCCTGCATGCTCCGCTGCTCCCGTGCCTGTCCGCTCAGGCCCGGGGATGAAACCGGGCATGCACCTGTTTCATCCGGGCCTTGGCCACATGGGTATAGATCTCCGTGGTGGAAATGTCCGCATGGCCCAGCATCATCTGGATGGCCCGCAAATCGGCATCATGGTTGAGCAGGTGCACGGCAAACGAGTGCCGCAGCAGATGGGGAGAGATCGGTTTCAGAATGCCCGCATTGACCGCATGCCGACGGATGATGTACCAAAAATTTTGCCGGGTCATGGCCCCTCCCCGGGCGGTCACAAAGAGTGCCGTCGTGTTCTGACCCGCCAGCAATACCGGACGGGCCGCCCGCCGGTAGTGGGCCACCCGCTCCAGTGCCAGCTCCCCCACCGGCACGACCCGCTCCTTGTCTCCCTTGCCGACCACCCGCACAATGCCATACTGGTCGTCCAGACCATCCGTCGTGAGATTGACCAGCTCAGACACCCGCAACCCGGTGGCATACAACAGTTCCAGCATGGCCGCATCCCGCAGTCCCAGCTCGGTCCCCTGCTCCGGCGCGGCCAGCAGGGCGCTGACCTCCGCTTCGTCAAAAATTTTTGGCAGGGACCGTCGGGATTTGGGCGAACGCATCAACCGGGTGGGATCGTCGCTGCGCTGTTCGGTCACCGACAAATGACGATACAAACGACGAATGGCCGACATTTTGCGCGCCACGGTGGTGGCCGTCAGGCGCTGCGCAAACAGATGCTCCAGAAAGTTGGCCAAATCTTCCGGAGTCAAGGTGGCCAGTGTCACCACCCGCTCCGGCCGGCCTTGCGTGGCCAAGAACGCGACCAGTCCTTCCAGATCCAATCGATAGGCCGCCAGGGTGTTGGCCGACAGCCCCTGCTCCACCAGCAGATTGTCCAGAAAATCCCGAATCAGGTCAGAATCTTGCATCAATCTCCCCGCTCCATGTTGCCATTTTGACATCGGGAGGCAAAGCCTTGCGACAGGGGACGACTGCGCGGGGCCAGGACACCGGATTGCCTGGCAAGCGGCGTGGTGGCATAGACCACCTTTTCCGCTTCACACAGAATGGCCCCCCCCAGAGGCGCAAACCAACGACTGCCCGCCTTCTCCCCGGCTGGCGCCGCCCGCGTCAATCCCGCTTCGCACTTTTCATGCCTCCTGTGGCGGAGCGCACCTGTCCGCGGGCGGCGCCAGCCTGGG
>JAMOAX010000207.1:0-3842 GCA_039908555.1 Magnetococcus sp. DMHC-8 | reverse complement strand
GGCACGGACGACCTCCTGTCCGGGTTGGGCGTCTGGTGTGGCCGGAGCGCTCTGGGTCGGTGTGGACGCATATTCTTTGGCCGGTTTGATCTCCGCCATGGGGGCGGCGGAAATCAACGAACAGGCCGGCACCCTCTACCTGCCCGGCCTGCTGGATTTCAAGGATGACACGCCCGGGTTCAGCCCGGAAAAACGGCAGGGCATCCGGGATCTGGCCCAGGTGCTGGCCAAACACCTGCCCTGCTTCACGCCCCAGGGTGGCCAGTCTGCGGGCTGTTCCGAGGCATCCCGGTCGGTCAAACTGGATACCCTGGTCATCGCCGGCCATGCCGGCACCGCCGCAGTGGGTTCCAGCGCCTTCCGGCACAACTGGAATCTCGCCAATGCCCGCGCCCTGATGACCTTCTCGGAGTTGCTGGAATCCCGTCCCCAGTTGAACGAGATGCGCAACGCCCGGGAGCAGTCCCTGTTCCGTCTGGATGGTTTCCTGCCCCCCGAAGGCAGCAAACCCACCACCAGACCAAACCGGCGGGTGGAGTTGCGGCTGGTCATGGACCCGGCCCCCCGCGAAGCCCGTCCGCCACAATGAGCGTTCCGGTCGTCCCCTTTGATCTGCGACCACTCGGCGCCTTGTGGACCCACACCCGCCAGACTGTGACCGAATGGATGCGACTGGCCATGGATCAAACCGTGCGGCTGGCGGTGACCGGCCTGAACCAGAGCGGCAAGACGGTATTCATCACCGCCCTGGTCCATCAACTGCTGCACGCCCGGCAGGACTCCGGACTGCCCTTTTTTGACTGCGTCAGCACCAACCGTTTTGCCGGTTCCAAGGTGATGCTGCAACCGGACGTGGATGTCCCCGCCTTCCGCTATGACCAGTTCATCCGCCCCCTGATCGAGCGCCGTCCTGCCTGGCCGACCCGTACGGAGGAGCTGAGCGAAATCCGCCTGGCCATCCGTTTTCAGCCAACCGGGCTCATCCACCGTCAATGGTCCGACTCTGCCACCCTCCATCTGGATATCATCGACTACCCGGGCGAATGGCTGCTGGACCTGCCCATGCTGGAACTCTCCTTCGCGACCTGGTCGGCACAGGTTTTCCAGTCATGCACCGACGAACCCCGTCTCTCCCTGTCGGCCGAGTGGCGCGCCCTGCTGGCCACCCTGGCGTTGACCGGTCGGGCCGACGAGGGGGTGCTGCGTCAGGCCAGCGCGTCGTATACCCGGTTTTTGACCCGCTGCAAAACAGAATGCGGCCTGAGCCTGCTGCAACCGGGACGATTCACCGTGCCGGGCGAACTGAAAGGCACCCCACTGCTCACCTTTTGCCCCCTGCCCGAACCCACCGCCGGCCCGCCGGCGGCCGACACCCTCTACGGCGTCATGGCGCAACGGTTCGAGGCCTACAAGGAAAAGGTGATCCACCGCTTCTACAAGGACCATTTTTCCCGCTTCGACCGGCAGATCGTCCTGATCGACCTGCTGCAGGCCCTCAACAACGGGCCGGCCCATTTTGCGGACATGCGCCAGGCCCTGGAATCCATTCTGCAAAACTTTCACTATGGCACCTCCGGTCTCCTCAGCCGGCTGCTTTCCCCCAGGATTGACAAACTGCTGTTTGTCGCCACCAAGGTGGATCATGTGGCCGCCAATCAACACGGCAACCTGGAACGTCTGCTCAACCGCCTGGTCAGCAAGCCCGCCAACGAGGCCATTTTTCAAGGCGTCGAAGTCAAAACCATGGCCCTCTCCTCCGTCACCTGCACCCGCACGGTGGTGCGTGAACACGACGGGCGGCGCCTCTCGTTCGTCCAGGGCATTCCCAAAGGCCGCGACCGGGAGGTGCTGCTCTTTCCGGGGGAAATTCCCGAAACCCTGCCCCGCGCCGAGGAGTGGGATGCCAACCGCTTCCGTTTTCTGGCGTTTGAACCACCCCGCCTGGCGGACCCGGAGGCGGCTCCCCTGCCCCACATCCGCCTGGACCAGGCGTTGCAATTTTTGCTGGGAGACAAATTGAGCTGATGGGTATTCCGTCTCCCTGGTTGTCGCCCCTGGAACTGGACCCGCCCGCCCCCGGTCGCAGGGGTGCGCCGGTGCGGCGCGAACCCGTCATCCTGCCGGTCGAAGCCGACCCCATTGGAGAGCAGCCCACCGGGACAGATGACGACCCGCTCGAACCCGGCGCCTCCCTGGCTGCCGCCGTGCCCGCCCGGCCAACCAGCGCCGGTCGTTTCAGCTTGCATGGCGGCCTGCTGGTGGTACTGGGTCTGCTGTTCGTCAGTCTCCTGATCCGGGACACCCTGCTGTTTCTGGCCCAGCAGTGGGAGATCCACCCCCTGCTCGGACTCTTTTTTTCCATGCTGGTGCTGGCCCTGGGTGGTATGCTGTCGATGCTGGTCGGGCGGGAGTGGCGACGGTTCAGGCGGTTGCGCACCCTCACCGCCCTGCGCCAGGAGGCCGGCCACCTGATGGATTGCCAGACCTTCGGCAGCGCACTGCGCCTGGTCAATCGCCTGACCCTGCTCTACCGGGAGCGGGCAGAGCTGGTTCCGCCCCTGCGACGGTTCCAGCAGCAGGTCAACGACTATCTGGGCGACCGGGAAATACTGACCCTCTTTTCCAGCCACGTCCTGACCACGGTGGACAACCAGGCCTATCAGGTGGTGGTGCGCCACGCTTCGGCCGCCGCCGTCATGACCGCCATCAGCCCCATGGCCTGGCTGGATGCCCTGTTTTTCACGTGGCGCAGCCTGTGGATGGTACGGGAGATCGCCGAGGTCTACGGTGCACGTCCAGGAGCCGCCGGATCATTGCTGTTGCTGCGGCAGGCGATCCGGGGCATCATGGGGGCCGGATTGACCGATCTGCTGGCCAGCAGCACCGCCCATTCCATGGGGGATTCAGTGGCAGCCCTGCTCATGGCCAGAACCGGTCAGGGGATCGCCAACGGGCTGTTCATCGCCCGCATCGGCCTGCAAACCATGCAGGTCTGCCGGCCCCTCCCCTTCGGCAGCACGGAACTCCCCAGCCTGACACGGGTGCGTCAGGCGTTGCAGCAGGAGATCAAAAACAGTGCAACCCCTCTTGAGCCAAAGGATTGACGACGATGCTTCCCTTCATCTATGCCGGTGTGGTTTCGACGATTGGTGCACTCATGGGCCGACGACTCGCCGAGGCCCACCACCGGCGACGCGCCAGCAAGGCCGACCGCCTTCCCACCACCTCCAGCGTCCGCATCCTGGCCCACCACCTCCTGGCAGAGACCACCTTGACCCTGGCCACGGAAGATGTGCCCATGGACAACCGGTTTGGCAACAAACCGATGAGCAGCGAACACGAGTTCAGCCAGACCGCCACCATCTCCCTGGAACTGGGTGACAGCCACCGGGTCGCGGCGGGCGCCAAAACCACCCTGTGGAACCTGCTGGAGAGCAAGGCGGAAATGGAAATCGGCAAAAACCTGGGGGTCGAGGTGGGCAGCCAGATCAACCGTCGGGTCCGGTTGCGCTTTGCCACCGATCCCGGCCAGTTCGTCCGCTACCGGGTGGTATGGCAACAGCAAAGCCGGCGGGGCGTACTGGAAATCCAGGCCGGTCGGCATATTTTTCAATTGCCCTACCTGATCGCCTACGGCCTGAGCCACACCGTGGAAAGTCTGCCGGGAGAATCCATCGCCAAACGGCCCAAACCCGGCCACCAGCCCGATGACGAGACCGCAGAGGAAGAGTCGGCGTGACGGCCTTGATCATCGTTTCGTCCATGCTCACATCAGGGCACCCGTGCCGGGTTTGCGGGTCCAGGGGGGTCACCCCCCTGGCGGGTCCAGGGCAGCGCCCTGG
>JAMOAX010000206.1:0-3844 GCA_039908555.1 Magnetococcus sp. DMHC-8 | reverse complement strand
GGCCCGTCACCAGACCGCCATCCCGATGGCCTTCCGCCTGCAGGAAATCTACATGGCCCTGAGCACCCTGCTGCTCTCCACCCTGGACCACCACAAGGTGGCCCAGATCGCCGAATGGGTGGCCCTGGCCCATACCATCGTGGCCGCCCAACCGGTACCGGTCGGCGACCCGCTCTACCACAGCACCCAGTTTTATCTCATGTCCATCGATGCAATCAACATCCAGGCCGTCACCCAGCCCATGCCGCCACCAGCCCCCTGGCCCGCCATCGAGTTTGCCTCCGCCACCGGTCAGGCCATGGACAGCGCCGCCGTACGCGCCTATGTGGCTGCCCGACAACCGCAACTCATCTTCTACAGCGCCGCCGATCCGGTCTATGTCACGCGCCACGCCAGACGGTATGTCTCCACCCTGCTGCAACGGTGTGACGTGCCCTTTCTGGTCATCGTGCAGGTGATCGGCGGCATGGGCCGTCTGCCGGAAATGGCCCATACCATCGGGATCGATGACCCGCATCTGATTCTGGCCGCGGATGATTTTCAGCCCGACACCATCCGGGCCATCACCTGGAAAATCAATGAGCCCACCCCCATTCGCACGCCGCTGGTCTACTATCAATCGGCCCGCTTTTTGTGGCTCGGCTACCTGCTCGAACAGTTCAATACGCCGGTCATCGTGGCCGATATCGACCAACTTTTGCAACGCGGCCTCCGCGACCTGCTGGAGGGGTTCGCCCAGTGTGACGTGGTCTTCCACGAACGGCCACACGGGGTCAAGATTGCCGATCGGTTGATCGCCAACCTGTTGCTGGTCTATCCGACCGCCACTGGTCGCCTGTTTACGCAATTTTTCCGGTATTACCTGGGCTGGGCCCTGCAGAATGCCGAGCACAGGGGCGCCTATGCCTATTTTCTGGATCAGTGCGCCCTGCTGATGGCCCGACACCACCTGCTGTGGATGGGCCAACCCCGACTGGACCGCTTTGCCAAACTGGATATCAACACAGGCATGTACGGCGCCTATGAGGAAAATCCTTTCCGGTTTTTCTCATTTTATTCAGGATTTGACATGGCATCGCTCCCGGAGGCACCCCGGGGAGAACGACCGAACGACCCGTGAACCCCGTCGCCTCCGGTCGGGGTATCGCCCCTGCCGAACACCGTGACAGATCCCGGACCGGCGCCGTTTTCCCGGTGCAGTTCGACGGAAAAAAGAGAGAAAAATCATGAATATCGAAAAAGAGTTGGGTCTGCCGAATTTTTTGCAGGGCGAGGTTCTGCCCCTGGAACTGAATTTTTATGGTGCGGCCAGACTGGTGGCCGACCAGTTGGGCATCAAAAATCCCCCCGTCAGCCGGGTCAGTTGGACCCATGGATGGCGGCAGGACCTGGTCCGGGCCGATCAACTGGCCTGCGATGCCCATCTGGGCGTGATCGGTCAACCCGACACCACGGTGATCATCCCGGCCCACAGAAGAAGACCCTACCTGGTCGCCACCAAAGCCATTGAAGCCCTCTTGCGGGACAGCGGGTTTCCCGATACCCGGGCTGTCGGCCTGCCCTTCACCTATGCTCCCCCCGACCCGACGGTCACCCGGATTCCGGACTCCCTGCTGGTCATGCCAACCCATGTCCTGTTGCGCATGGAGGCGCGTGCCAATGAAATCGAATACCTGGAATACATCCAATCCATCGCCCACCAGTTTTCGCGGGTGGTCTTCTGCATCAACCTCTCCTGCGCCGGCACTGGTCTGTGGATCAACAACCTGGAAAAATATGGTTTCGATTATGTGTTCGGCGCCGGCTTGATGGACCAGATGGCCTTGCACCGGATGCGCAGGCTGTTCGATACCTTCGAATACATGACCTCCAACGGCATCGGTTCACACTTCGTGTATGCCGGCCTGTGCCGGGTCAAGGTCTCTCTGGCCGGACCACTGGATCGTTATCCCTGGGATTTGCACAAAAACGAACCGGCCTGGCAGGACCCCGTGGAACGGGAAAAGCAGATCCTCTCCGCCAGCATGTTCCAGCACGATTTTATCAAACAACGCTACCCGTGGCTCTACCGGGAACCCCGGGATGGCGTGGAGTGCGTGGAGTGGGCCAGAGAGGAGAGCGGTTATTACAACAAGGTCTCCTTTGTGGAACTGGCGCATCTGTTCGGCTGGGTCAGACCCCCGGCCAACCAGCCGGAAGGGGTGCTGGAAGCCGTCTTCCGGCTGGATGCAGCCGAGTCGATATCCGAATTCATTCAATATGTTCAGGATGCACGACACAATCCTGTCGAATTGATCTTTGCCACCACCCAGTTGCTCGCCAGGACACGGTTGCGCGCCGCCTACATCCTGGCCATGCTGCTGACCAACCGGGGCCACCGCAGTGTGGCCATTTCCCTGGCCCTTGGCATCGGTGGCGCGGTCTACGGCAATCCCCTGGAGGTAGACCGTGGCCTGGCCCATTTGCAATCGTTGGTGGATACGCTCTCCGTTGAACAGCAAACGCTCGTAGACCAGAGACTGGTCAAACCCGCCATGGTGCCTCTGCTCGCCTTTGCCATCCAGCAGGGTGACGATCCGCATCTCCAGCAACTCTTGACCATTGTCCAGGCCGCCGTGCCACGCCTGCGCCCCCTGCTGGCCCGGCCCTCCACCGAAGAACTGGCACAGGACGTGGCACCGGCGCCCTGGACACGGGAACAGGCCATCCTCGTCCTGCAGGCGTGGTCCAGCGAGACCCGCCCCGCCTGATGCCCGGTTGGCCGATATGGGCGCTGGCAACCGGGTATGACGGGAATCCATCCGCCAGCAAAAACTTTCCCTTGCATGTCCGGGACGGGGTGTTAATCTTGCCACGCAACAGGAGAAGGGGGCAGGTAAGACCGGCCCCTCCTCTTTCATGTGATCCGTCCACTCTGGGGAGTTTGCCATTCATGAATGAACAACTGGATTTTTGGCGCGGCGAGTTCGGTCACAGCTATACAGGTCGCAACAATGCGGACCCGGCCATTCTGCGCTCCCAGGTCGCCTTGTGGGCACACATTTTGCGGAGCATGCAGGGCGCTCCGCCCGAGAGCATCCTGGAAGTGGGTTGCAACTTGGGCAGAAACCTCCGGGCCCTGCGGGCGGTGACCCCCGCCCGGTTGTTCGCGATTGAACCCAATCAGGAAGCCCGTAAAATTGTGTTGCAGGATCAGGTGCTTGAGCCAGACCACCTCTGGGATGCCACATCTGCCGCCATCCCCCTGCCCGACGCCGCCTGTGACATGGTGTTCACCAGTACCGTCCTGATCCATGTCCACCCGGATGACCTGGAGCACTCCTGCCGGGAGATCCATCGGGTGGCCAACCGGTATATCGTCTGTATCGAATATTTTGCCGACAAACTGGAGATGATCCCCTATCGGGGGCATGAGAACAAACTGTTCAAACGGGATTTTGGCAGCTACTGGCTGGATCTGTTCCCCACCCTGCGGGTGCTGGATTACGGGTTTGCCTGGAAACGTCTCACCCTGCTGGACAACCTGACCTGGTGGGCGTTTGAAAAACGGTCATGATCATGTGGCAGAGCCGACTTGACGGGTTGAGCCATTCAGATCGCCAGCTTGCCTGCGGCGCATGCCGAGGGCGCCGCAGCAAAAACCGGCTGCGGCTGTTTTGAAAGTCGACAGCAAAGTCCCAGGGCGCTGCCCTGGACCCGCCAGGGGAGATAATCTCCCCTGTACCCCATGGAACTTTGCTTGGTCAACCCACTACCAGTTCCTGGGATTGGTCCACTCTTTCCTGGCCGAGGCCATGGCGACCACCTCCTCCCGCAACCCGGGCGGCAGCGGTCGACTGGCCCA
>JAMOAX010000049.1:0-19050 GCA_039908555.1 Magnetococcus sp. DMHC-8 | reverse complement strand
GTTGTGCGCCATGCGCAATGCCACAACCCGTGGTGGAGCGGGTGGGGGCTTGGCCGCGGGTTGGATCGGCAGCAGCAACGGCCACAGGACGGCCGCAATCACGCCCGCGATGGCGAGAACGGCCAGGATAAAAAACAGTTTTTTCATGGCAATAACCGGAACTCCTGTACGGTCAGTGGTTCTGCATGTCTGTCCTGCCATTTTCTGAGTGGTCTGCATCCTGCGCAGATTTTCCATGAATTTGTTGATTGTTATCCAAAAACTGTCGCTGGTCCAGGGAGGATCGTCGGGGCACGACATGCCGGTTGACGCAACCGGTTGGCGCGGCATGGGGCGGCCAGCCGGTTGCCGGCGGTGTCAATTTCCTTGAAGGTGCGGCCGATGGCGTGCTACCGTGCCTGCGGATGGTTTGGTTTGTTTGACCGGCTTGTGGCTGGCCGGGGATCTGCTGCGGGCTCGGCGGATCGTGCACCGGAACGAACAACAGGGGGGGAGAAATCTGGCCGGGCATGAAAGTGGCAGTGACAGGGGCAGGCGGATTTATCGGTCGGCACGTCGTGGCCGAATTGCTGGCCCGTGCCGTGCCCGTCATGGCGGTGGCGCGTGCTGCGGGTCCGCTGCGTGCACAGTGGCCGGCCATCCAGGTGGTCACCATGGACATCGCCCGGCCATCCCCGACCGCCTATCTCGACCTGGGCAGCCCGGAGGTGTTGATCCACCTGGCCTGGGGAGGCTTGCCCAACTATCGCTCCCTGCATCACTTTGAAGAGGAGCTGGTCCGGCAATACCGGTTTTTGCGTGGGCTGCTGGAGGCCGGGTTGCCGGCCCTGGTGGTCGCCGGCACCTGCTTTGAGTACGGGATGCGCTGCGGGGCCTGTTCGGAAGAGATGGCGCCCAGACCGGCCAATCCGTACGCCTATGCCAAGGACGCCCTGCACAAGCAATTGACTTATCTGCGCATGACCCACCCCTTTGCGTTGACCTGGGCCCGGTTGTTTTATACGTACGGCGAAGGGCAGATGCCGGGTTCCCTCTATCCGGCCCTGCAGGCGGCGGTGAATCGGGGAGATGCCGTGTTCAACATGTCGGGCGGTGAGCAGTTGCGGGATTATCTGCCGGTGACGACAGTGGCGGCCCGGCTCGCCGATCTGGCGTTGCAGCATGCCGATGCGGGTGTCATCAATGTCTGTGCCGGCCAGCCCGTTGCGGTACGCAGCCTGGTCGAAGGGTGGCTCAGGGAGTGGGGAAAGGAGATTACCTTGAATCTGGGGTATTATCCCTACCCGGACTATGAGCCGATGGCCTTCTGGGGCGACAGCAAACGTTGGGGGCAGTTGACCGGGTAAACGGTGTGGGGACAGGCGTACAGTCGCGTCGGGGTGGCCAACCTGAGACGGGGTGACGACGGTCATGACATGGAATGGAAACAGGATGGATATTGCCAACAGCACAGCCCAGACGGCGGCACCGGTCAGACCGGCGGACCTTTTTCTGGAAACCATTTTCCGCCTGGATGCGGAAGGTGATGTGGCCGGATTCAACAGACTGGTTGAAAGCGGTCGCTATGGTGCGGAGCATTTGCTGCTGGCTCTCAGGAGCCTGCTGGTGGACTGGCGGCGCCAGCCCGGCCTGCTGGCGGCACGTCGGTTGCGCTCGACGTACATATTGGCCCTGATTCTGGACAAGGCCGGGCTGCGGGACATTCTCATTTCCCTGGCACTCAGTGCGGGCGGTCTGGCGTTGGACCGCTCCGCCGACGAGGCGCGCGGTCTGGCTCTGCTGCGGGCGCAGGCGGATGCCCAATCGCCCGAGCAGCAATTCGTGACCCAGCAGATGATCAATCCGGTCATGGCCGCTCTGCTCAATATTGCCCTGTCATCATCGAGTCAGGACAAGCTGTTGCGCGCCATTGAGATTTTGCAGGCGGCTGTGGTGCCCTATCGCACCTTGTTGGACTGGCATGCTCCGGTGCCGCTCTTGTCGCTGGCAGAGATGCGGCAACGGGGACAGGAACGGGCCCGCACGGCGCTGGCCATTCCGCCGTTGCCCCCCGCCGGCGTGCCACGCCGCCGGCGGCGGGTCCTGATGGCGTGCGGGGAGCAGCAGCATCGCGGTATTCCGTTGCGCATGGCCAATTCAATGAACAGTTACGGCTGGCAGGCAGCCCTGTTGCCCGGGGTGCTCCGGCCGGAATCGGTACAGGACGACTGCCGTTCCATCGCCGATATCTGTCGGCGGGACCAGATCGAACTCCTGGTGTTTGACGCCAGCCACGTCATCAAATTCGGGGATGCCGTGGCGGTTGTGCGCGAGACGATTGCCCGTTTGCGGCAGGATGATCCAGACCTGCGGGTGTTGGGTCTGATGATCGATTCCGACAACGAGATGGAACTGGCCGCCCTGCAGCTCGAATTTTTCGATGGCATCGTCTCCTATTTCACGCCGTCACGCAACATACTGGAGAACAGGCATTATGCCCGGCGGATGCTTTATGCACCCGTCCATTCGTGCGGTTGGCAAACCCACATGCCGGATCGGCCCTTGTTGCCCAGGATGCTGTTTGATGCCACCATCAACACCCGCAACTGGATGCGGATGATCTGGATCACCGCCATTGAGCAGGCGGGATTGCCGATAGACAAAATATTGAACATGTTTTCGTACGACCACCCGCTCTTCAAACACTCTCCGACCGACTATTATGCCGCCTATCGGCAAAGGATTGCGGAGGCGACCTGCGGCTTGAGTTTGAGCAGCAACGGGGTGGTTCATGCCCAATGGGGGGATGACCGTCGCTTCAACGGTCGCTCCCTGGAGGTGTTGCTCAGCGGGGCGTTGCTGGTGCAGGAGGTCTGCCCCAATCTGGACTGCTACCTGATCGCGGGGGAACATTATCTGGAATTTTCCACCGTGGCGGAACTGGCGGCGGTGATGCGCTGGATTGCCGACCATCGGGAGGAGGCCGAGGAGGTGCGGCAACGGGGGTGTGCCTTTGCCCGTGAGCACTGGCGGGATGAAAGAACCATTGGCTACATCGACCGGTTTCTCTATTTTTCAGACCGATGATGGGTGCGGGCGGCAGTCGGTGCATGGGTCCTTATGATAAAACAGGCTGTCATTCTTGCCGGTGGTCAGGGAACCCGTCTGGGTGCCCTGACCGGGCATGTTTCCAACCCGCTGCTTCCTCTCCACGGACCTCCTTTTCTGGACCATCTGCTTTGGAATCTGGCCAGACACGGCATTCGTGATATTATCCTGTCGGGCGGCCATCCGGGTGAACAGCTTGCCGACTATGGCCGGCGCCGAGCAGGCGGCTCGGTCGGTCTGCGTGTGTTTGTCGAACCCTCCCCGTTGGGCACGGGGGGGGCGCTGCGTTTCTTGCTGCCGCATTTGCAAGATCGTTTCCTGCTGTTGAATGGGGATTCCCTGTTTGACATCAATTATCTGGACCTGCCTCTCGCCGTTGATGTCCCGTCCCGCGCCCCGGCCACCATCGCCTTGCGGCAGGTGGCCGATGCCGCACGCCATGGCCGGGTTGAGTTGAGCGGCGCACGGGTGAGGCGTTTTCTGGAACAGGTGCCCGATCCGCAACCCGGTCTGATCTATGGCGGGATTGCCTGGCTGGACCGCCGACTGGTGGAGGGGTTCCCGGCGGGGTTCGTCTCGCTGGAACAGGAGGTTTTTCCGCACTTGGCCGCCGAAGGCGGGCTCCTGGGCAAGCCGTATGCGGGCTGTTTTATCGATATCGGCATTCTCGACGACTGCCACCGGGCTGGGCAGGAGCTGGCCGACTGGCAGCGTCGGCCGGCGGTATTTTTGGACCGGGATGGGGTGATCAACCAGGACCATGACTATGTCTGCACGCCTGACCAGTTCGAGTGGGTGGAGGGGGCGCCCCAGGCCATCCGCTGGTGCAACGAGCGCGGCCATCTGGTGATCGTGGTCACCAACCAGTCGGGCATTGCACGGGGATATTATGACGAGGCGCAATTCCAGGCCTTGACCGCCTGGATGCAGGCCGAACTGGCCGACCTGGGAGCCCATGTGGATGCCGTGTATCACTGTCCGCATCACCCCACGGAGGGCGTGGCACCATGGCGCCAGGTCTGTCATTGTCGCAAACCGAGCCCTGGTCTGTTGGAACAGGCCATGTCCGAATGGGAGATTGATCGGGCAGGCAGTCTGTTGATCGGTGACAAGGCCCGGGATGTGGAGGCGGCGCAGCGCGCCGGTGTGGCGGGTTGCCTGTTTCCCGGTGGCCGGCTGGATCTTTTCGTGCAGCAGATGCTGGCCGGGAAAACGTTTTCCCGCAACCTGTGACACTTTTCCTGGATGGCAAATGGCTACCATCAATCCTGACTTCTGGCGTGGTCGGCGGGTGTTGCTGACCGGACATACGGGGTTCAAAGGGTCGTGGCTCTCCCTCTGGTTGCATGCCTTGGGGGCGCGGGTGAGCGGGTATGCCCTGGAGCCACCCACCCGTCCCTCGCTTTTTCATGTCTGCCGTCTGGAGCAACTGGTCGATTCGGTTGTGGCCGATGTGCGGGATGCCGGGTCGTTGCAGGCCTGCCTGCGCCGGGTGGAACCGGACATTGTCATACACCTGGCCGCACAATCCCTGGTGCGTGTCTCGTATCAGCAGCCGGTCGAGACCTATGGGGTCAATGTCATGGGCACGGTCAATCTGCTGGAGGCGGTCAGGCAGTGCCCCTCGGTGCGGGCCGTCCTGAGCATCACTTCGGACAAATGTTATGAAAACCGGGAGTGGCACTGGGGCTATCGGGAAAACGAGCCGCTGGGGGGGCATGATCCCTATTCCAGCAGCAAGGCCTGTGCCGAGCTGGTGACGGCCGCCTACCGCGACTCTTTTTTCCGGCCCGGCGAGCATGGCGGGGCGGGGGTGGCCGTGGCGACCGCCCGGGCCGGCAATGTCATCGGCGGGGGGGACTGGGCCATGGACCGGCTGATTCCCGATTGCATCCGGGCCCTCCTGGAGCGCCAGCCCATCGTCATTCGCAGTCCCCACGCCATCCGTCCCTGGCAACATGTTCTGGAACCCCTGCACGGTTACCTGATGTTGGTCGAACGGCTGGTCGAGGCGGGGGCGCCCTGGGCCGGTGCCTGGAATTTTGGTCCCCGGGATGAGGATGCCCAACCGGTCGCGGCCATTGTACGCCGTTTGTGCGCCCTCTGGGGAGAGGAGGCCAGCCATCACCTGGATGACCGGCCCCATCCCCACGAGGCGTTTCATTTGAAGCTGGATTGTTCCAAGGCCCGGGCAGAGCTGGGCTGGCAGCCGTGCTGGACGCTGGACCAGGCACTGGCCGCCATCGTGGCCTGGAGCAGGGCCTATCAGCGGGGCGAGGACATGCGCGCCGTTTGTCTGGAGCAACTGGCTGCCTACCGCCGTGCCCTGGCCGGCCAGCAGATCTGATGCCAAATTTCAAAACATTGAATGAATTATTGTTTATCTTGTGTGCCAGGATTGCGGGTCCAGGGGGGTCACCCCCCTGGCGGGTCCAGGGCAGCGCCCTGGGACTTTGCTGTTGACTTTAAATAAGTAGCCGCAGCCGCTTTTTGCTGCGGCGTTGTCGGCATGCGACGCAGGCCGGCCGGCGGACACTCTGCCGGACAAATCGATGATTGATGCCCAACCGCACGCATGACAGGCTTGCGTTAAAAACCGGAATTTTCCTTGCGTGGATCGGGGAGAATGATTACCCTCCCGGGCATGCAATGTCTTGTGACACCCCTGTCTGGCGTTTATGTGCTCGAACCGGAGCCCCTTCGGGACGAACGGGGTCTGTTTGCCCGGACCCATTGTCTCCGCACATTTGAGGAGCAGGGTCTGGTGGGTCGTTTTGTGCAATGCAGTACCTCTTTCAACCGCCACCAGGGCACCTTGCGGGGTCTGCACTATCAGGCCGAGCCCAAGCCCGAGGTCAAACTGGTGCGGTGCACGCGGGGGGCCGTGTTTGATGTGGCGGTGGATGTGCGTCCGGATTCACCCTCCTGCGGTCGATGGTTCGGGGTGACGTTGACGGCGGACAATCGTCGGAGTTTTTACCTGCCCACCGGTGTGGCCCATGGTTTCCAGACGTTAGTGGACGATACCGAGCTGTTTTACCAGATTTCCGAATTTTATGTACCCGAATTGAGTCGGGGGGTTCGCTGGGATGATCCGCAGTTGGCCATCGACTGGCCCGACCCCGCCACCCGGATCATGTCGGACCGGGATCGCTCCTTGCCGTTGTTTGATGATATCCGGAAGGGATGGACATGAACTGCCGTTATTGTCATGCAGAACTCACACTCTCCCTGGTGGATTTGGGCAGTGCGCCGCCCTCCAATGCCTACCTCACGACCCAGACCCTGCGCCAACCCGAGACCTGGGTGCCCCTGCGGGTGTTGGTGTGCCAGCAGTGCTGGCTGGTGCAGGTCGACTATGTGGCCAGCGTGCAGGATATGTTCAGCGCTGATTATGCTTATTTTAGTGGTTTTTCAAAGATTTGGATGGATCATTGTGCTGCGTACACCGACGCGATGGTCCAGCGTTTCGGGCTGGGTCCTGACAGTCATGTCGTGGAGGTGGCCACCAACGACGGGACTCTGTTGGCCTGTGTGCAGGCCCGCCACATTCCCTGTACCGGTGTGGAGCCCACCGCCTGTACGGCGGCGGCGGCCCGGGCCAAGGGGATCGAGGTGGTGGAGGCATTTTTTGGTGTGCGCCTGGCGGAATCCCTGCTGGCTGATGGCAAGGCTGCCGATCTGATGACGGCCAACAATGTGTTGGCCCATGTGCCGGACCTCAACGATTTTGTGGCCGGCTTTGCCGTGCTGCTCAAGCCGCAGGGGGTGGCCACGTTCGAGTTTCCCCATCTGCTCAACCTGGTGCAGGAAAACCAGTTTGACACCATTTATCACGAACATTTTTCCTATTTGTCCCTGACGGTGGTGCAGCGTATTTTTGCGGACCACCATCTGGCTGTGTTTGATGTGGAGGAGCATCCGACCCACGGCGGCACTCTGCGGGTGTTTGCCCAGCCGGCCCGTACCGGCCGCCATGCCCGCAGTGCGCGGGTGGAGGCCATGTTGGCACGGGAAATGGCAGCGGGGGTTGCCACGGTTGAGTATTATGCCGGTTTTCAGGCCCGGGCCGATGCGGTCAAGGCCGGATTGCTGGCCTTTTTGCTGGAGATGAAACGTCAAGGGAAAAAGGTGGCGGCCTATGGGGCGGCGGCCAAGGGCAATACCCTGCTCAATTATGCCGGGGTTCGGCCCGATCTGTTGCCCTATGTCGTGGACCGCAATCCGGCCAAGTCCGGCAAATATTTGCCCGGCAGTCGTATTCCCATTGTGGCGGAGGGGGATCTCCAGGCGGACCAGCCGGATTTTGTCCTGATCCTGCCCTGGAATATCAAGGCGGAGGTGATGGAGCAGTTGGCGTATGTACGGGGATGGGGCGGCCGTTTTGTGACCGCCGTTCCCGCCTTGCAGGTGTGTTGATCGTTCGGTGCCGGGAGATGTGGAGGGTTGGCCATGCGGTTGTTCATGACAGGCAGTAACAGTTTTATCGGTCAGGTGTTTCTCGACCAATGCGACGCCCGGGGCGTGACAGTGACGGGGGTGGATTTGACCCCATCCCGGCGCGGGGATTGCCATGTGGCGGATATTCGTGATCCCGGTATTGCCGAACGGATTCCGGAAGGGGTGGATGCGGTGGTCCATCTGGCCGCGCTTTCCCGGGATGGGGATTGTCGCGACAATGCCCTGCCCTGTTTTTCGGCCAATGTGCTGGGCACCCTGAACCTGATGGCGGCCGCCCGGGCCCGTCAGGCCAAACAATTCATCTTCGCTTCCAGCGAATGGGTTTACGACCGCTTCGAGAACAACGTGGAAAAGCGGGAGGATGACCTGATCGACGTGGCCGCTCTGCAGTCGGAGTATGCCCTCTCCAAGCTGGTCAGCGAGGTCAATCTGCGCCAGCAGTACCGGCATGGCTTTTGTCCGGTGACCATTTTGCGTTTCGGCATCATCTACGGGCCGCGCCGGGACAACTGGTCGGCGGTGGAGTCGCTGTTGAACGGGGTGGCCACCCGGGAGGAGGTGACCGTGGGGGCGCTGGCCACCAGTCGGCGGTTTGTTTATGTCACCGATATTGCGGACGCCGTCCTGGCTGCGGTCGGTCATGCCGGGTTTGACATATTCAACATTCAGGGGAGCCGGTCGGTGACCCTCGGCGAGGTGATCGAGACCAGCAAAGCCCTGCTGGGCAAAACTCCCCGCATTGTCGAAAGTGCCCCGGCCACCCCGAACGTGCGCCTGGTCTCCGGGGAGAAGGCCAAACGGCTGCTGGGCTGGGAACCCCGCGTGGACCTGGAAACCGGCCTGCGTCAGGTGGCCCGCCTGCTGGATCTGGAGTTGGTGTCATGACGGCGGTTCTGTCTGAGCAGTCGGTTGAGGCCGATCTGCAACTGGCATACCGGGTGTTGCGGGTGCGCATTGGTCAGTTGCTGGTCAACGAGCGGTTGAAAGATCGGGCCTTCAAGGTGGGTGTGCACATGGCCCTGGGGCATGAGGCGGTGGCGGTGGCGGTGGCGGGGGTGATGGAGCCGGGGGATGCCCTCTGCCTGACCCACAGAAATCTCCATTATCATTTGGCCCACCCCCATGCCCTGCGCGGGGCGATGGATGAATTTTCCCTGTTGCCATCCGGGGTGGGTGGCGGCTGGCTGGGCTCCATGAACATGGCCAATCCGGCGGCCGGCATCGTGTACACCTCGAGCATTCTGGGCAATGATCTGGCCGTGGGAGCCGGCATCGCCCTGGCAGACCGGTTGCGGGGCCAGGCGTCGATGACCACGGTGGTGACGGGCGACGGGGCCATGGAGGAGGGGGCCTTCTATGAGACCCTGCTGTTTGCAAAAAGTCTGGAATTGTCCTGCCTGATTCTGGTGGAAAACAATGGCTGGTCCCTGGCCACCCACATTTCGGAACGGCGTTGTCCCGTCCAACTGGACAGACTGGCCCAGGCGTTTGCCATGCCCTATGTGTGCCTGGAGGGCAACGATGTCCATGACTATTTTACCCGGATGCAGGCGGTGCGGGCGCAGGCCGTGCAGCAACGCACCCCGGTATTGGTCGAGGCGCGCCTGGCCACCCTGGGTGACTGGCGGGCCAAGACCCCGGAGTTTCCGGACGGCAAATTTATCAACTATCACCATGGTGCGGCGAACACCGTGACTTTGCAGGACTGGCCGGTCATCCGGCAGGACGGGTCCGACCCGGTATTTGTCCTCGGTCAGCGGTGGGATGAGGAGCGATTGCGTGCTCTGGCGGTGCAGGTGCGAGGGGAGCTGGAGGCCGAAATCCAATGAATTACATGCAGCATGTCAATGCGATGCTACGAAACAGCGTGGCCGCAGTGCCCGAGCTGGTCATTTTCGGGCAGAATGTGTCGGCCGGTTCCTGTATCGGCGGGCTGACCCGGGGACTGACCGTGACGCCGGGGAGTCGCATCCTGAATACCCAGAACAGTGAAGGGACCTTGGCCGGGGTCGGGTTTGGTCTGATGCTGCGGGGCGTCTCTTCCGTCCTGTGCCTCAAGCAGCAGGATTTTTTGTTGCTGAGCCTGGATCATCTGGTCAACACCTACAATGTGGTGCGCCGCCTGAAGAGTGATACCGCCTCTTTTACCATCCTCCTGGTGGTGGTGGATCAGGGCTTTGACGGTCCCCAATCCTGTCTCAACAACCTGGACGATTTTTGCTCCATGGCCCACGTGCCGGGCTATGTCATGCACAATGGCCACGATGTGGAAAAGATCATCAATACCCATCTGGTCGCGCCGGGTTTCCGGATTTTGTGTGTGAGTCAGCGTCTGGCCGGCACGGAGCTGTTGCGTCTGGAGGGGCCGGTGGAGACCACACCGGACGGGGCGGTATTCCGGTATGCCCGGGGGACGGAGGCCACGGTGGTGGCCTGCAATTTTGCCTTTCCCCAGGCGCTGGCCGTGTGGAACCATCTGCAAGACCATGCCGTGCAGGCCTCCCTGTTTTCTGTCAATGCCATGGACGCCACGGAGTGGCACTGGATTCGGGAGGATTTGCAGCGTACCCGCAAGCTGGTCCTGCTGGACGACAGCAAGAGCGGCAACCGCATGAGTGACCGGCTGTTGTGGGCCATGCGGGAGGCAGGTGTGGTGGACCGCGCCGTTTTGCACCGCCGTGACTTCTCACCCGCATGGTTCAGGCCGAATCCCGATCTGCTGGAGGTGGACCCGGCGGAGATCCTCCGGCAACTGCAGTCATGATGGCCGACCGTCCCACCCAGGCGGTCATTCTGGCCGGTGGTCGGGGCACCCGTCTGGCGCCCATTACGGATACCATTCCCAAGCCCATGGTGCCGTTTCATGGCAGGCCCTTCCTGGAATATCTCATCGAGCTGCTGAAGCAGCAGGGGTTCAAGAGGGTTTTATTGCTGCTGGGCTATCTGGCGCCCATCATCCAGGACCATTTCGGGGATGGCAGCCGGTTCGGGGTGGAGATCGACTATTCGATCACCCCGGTGGAAGACGATACCGGTTTGCGGGTCTGGCGGGCCCGGGAACGTCTGGAGCCGGTTTTTTTGTTGCTGTATGGCGACAATTATTGGCCGATGCCCTTCGAGGCGATGTGGGGTCGCTTTGCTGCCCACTCGACCCTGGCCATGGTGACGGTGTATGACAACGGGGACGGCTACTCGAAGGACAACCTGCGGGTGGACGGGGAGGGGTTTGTCACGCTGTATGACAAAAGCCGTCAGGCGGCCGACTTGCGGGGCGTGGAACTGGGTTTCATGATTTTGCGTCGTGACATTCTCGAATGGCTGCCAGAGGGCAATATTTCCTTTGAGGCCGCCCTGTTTCCCCGGTTGGCCCAACAGCGTCAACTGCTTGCTTTCACCACCAACCATCGTTATTATAGCGTCAGCACGCCTCAGAGATTGCCGGTGACCGAGGCATTTTTGGCTAGACAGCCGACGATCCTGCTGGATCGGGATGGGGTGCTGAACCAGAAAATGCCCCGTGCCCGGTATGTCTGTTCCTGGGGCGACTGGGTCTGGCGACCGGGATCACTGGCCGCGTTGCGCCTGTTCAAGGCGGCGGGATATCGGGTGATCGTGATCACCAACCAGCCGGGTATCGCCCGCGGCATGATGACCGAGGCCGATTTGGGCGCCATCCATGCCCGGATGCAACAGGAGGCTGCCGAGGCCGGCGGGCGGATTGATGCCATCTACCACTGTCCCCATGGCTGGGATGAGGGATGTCTGTGCCGCAAACCCAGGCCGGGCCTGCTGTGGCAGGCACAGCGGGATTTCCACCTGGATTTGAGTCGGGTCCGGTTTGTGGGTGATGATGAGCGGGACGGCGAGGCCGCCGGCGCTGCCGGTTGCGGTTTTGTGATGCTGGCAGAGGAGGATCGTCTGGACCAGGTGGCCGAAGGCCTGCTCCGTTCCGTCCTTTCTTCCTGAGTTGATCGGTCTGCCCGGTGCCGCTGTGCGGGTCCGGGCGGGCGTGTTCCATTGACAGACAAGGATGATAACCCATGATTCATGGCGTCAAGGTCGTTCCTCTGCGCAAAATTTGTGACGAGCGCGGTCTCATCATGCACATGCTCAAGTCCACGGATGACCATTTCCTGCAATTCGGCGAGATCTATTTTTCCTGTTGTTATCCCGGTGTCATCAAGGCGTGGCATATCCACAAGGAGATGACCCTGAACAATGCGGTGATTGTGGGGATGGCCAAGCTGGTGCTGTACGATTCCCGGCCCGACTCGCCCACCCGTGGCGAGTTGATGGAACTGTTCATCGGCGAGCAGAACTATTGTCTGGTCCAGACCCCGCCTGGTGTCACCAACGGCTACAAGGCGTATGGCGACAAGATGGTGATCCTGGCCAACTGTGCGACGATGCCGCATGATCGCAACGAGATCCTCTATATCGATCCATTCAACAACGACATTCCTTACGACTGGTCCCTCAAACATGGCTGAGCAATTTTGCCGGTATCCGCAGCACCAGTTTGTCACCACCATGACCCCCGTGCGCATCAGCTTTGCCGGGGGCGGGACGGACCTCAGGGAGTATTACGAGCGGGATTTTGGCGCGGTCTTGAGCACGACCATTGACCAGTACGTGTATGTCACGGTCAAAAGGCATGGCGGCATTTTTCAGCAGGCCTATCGCCTGAACTATGCCGAGACGGAAATTGTCCACTCCCTGGACGAGATACGCAATGACATCATGCGGGAGTGTCTGCGTCTGGTGCCGGTGGAGCCGCCCCTGTATGTGAGTACGGTGGGTGATCTGCCGGCCTATTCCGGTCTGGGGAGTTCCAGCAGTTTTGCGGTGGGATTGTTGCGGGCGCTGCACGTCATGCGCCGCGAACCGGTTGGCCAGGCCCAGGTGATGGAAGAGGCGGCGCACATCGAGATTGACATATTGAAGAATCCCATCGGCAAGCAGGATCATGCGGCGGCCGCCTTCGGGGGGTTCAACTATATCCGCTTTCTGGCCAACGGCAGCGTGGGTATTGAACCGATCAATCTGTCCCACCACAACCTGCAAACCCTGTTTCAGCATATGCAATTGTACTGGACGGGCATTTCCCGCAAGAGTTCCGAAGTGTTGTCGGAACAGAAGCAGTGCATGGACGACAATCTGGACAGTCTGGACCAGATGCGGGACCAGGCCAGGGAGTTGCATGACATGCTGCGGACGGATCGGCTGGATGTGGGTGCGTTTGGCCGGAAGCTGGATGAGGGGTGGCGGATGAAACGGAGCCTGGCCAGCAAGGTCAGCAATCAAACCATCGACGACTGGTATGAAAAGGCCATGGCATGTGGTGCGTTGGGCGGGAAAATATGCGGGGCCGGGGGTGGCGGGTTTTTGATGCTGCTGGTGGCGCCGGATCGGCAGGAGCGGATTCGGGAGGCCTTGAAAGATCTGCAGGAGGTGCCGATCCGCTTCGAGGCCCACGGTTCCCGCACCTTGCTGACCCATTTTGAGTGACCGGCACAATGGGCACGACAGAGATACAAGGGGGGGGATTGGCGGCGCCCATCCTGGTGACCGGTGCCACCGGCATTGTGGGTGCCAATCTGGTCCACCGGTTGGTGGCGGACGGTTTTCGTCCCCATCTGTCGGTGCGGGCGGGGAGCAGTCGCACCCGGTTGCAGGAGGTGGCCGACGCGGTCATCTTCGAGTCGTGTGATCTGGCGGACCGGGAGCAGGTGGCGGCCCTGGTGCAGCGCGTGTGCCCGGCGACGGTTTTTCATTTGGCCAGCACCTTTTTCAACCCGCCGACTCTCGCTGCCGAGACCCATTTCCAGGTCAATCTGTTGGGCAGTCTCTATCTGTTCGAGGCGTTGCGGGAACTGCCGGAGGTCCGGGTGGTTTTTACCGGCACTGCCATGTCCTATGACTCCGGAGCCATGTTGCGGGAGGATGCCCCTCTGCATCCGGGGAGCATGATCGGTTGTTCCAAGGCGGCCACCAGCCTGCTGGCCCAGGCGTGTGCGCGTCTGTACGGTCTTCAGGTGGTGGAGTTGCGCCTGTTCACTCCTTTTGGTCCCTGGGAACGTCCCAAGCGTCTGATCCCGCATGTCATTCTGTCGGCGCTATCCGGTCAGGACGTGCGGATCGGCGATGGTCGCCAGCAGCGGGATTATACCTACATGGATGACATTGTCGCGGCCCTGCTGCTGGCTGTTACCCGTCCCGTGGCGGCCGGGGCGGTTTACAATATCTGTTCCGGGACCCCTTGCCGGATCGTGGACGTGGTGGAACAGATCCTGTCCCTGATGGGCAATCCGGTCGCGGTGCAGGTGGGCACCTTCCCGCCTCGTGCCGACGAGATCTGGGAGATCTCCGGCGACAACACCCTGGCCGCCACCGAGCTGGGATGGCGACCGGCGGTGTCGTTCCAGGAGGGGTTGCAGAGGACGATCGCCTGGTTTCAGCACAACCAGGCATTGGCCCTGAAGCTGTCCTGACAGGGCTCGTTCCGCTTGACTGCCGGCAGAGAAGAGGAGTGCGGTGGCTGTGGTCCATATAGAAAAAACCAGACTGGATGGCGTCTTGCTGATCAAGCCGCCGGTGTTTGAAGACATTCGTGGCTGTAATGTCATGCTGTTCGATGAGCGGGAATATGCCGAGGCCCTGGCGGCGCACGGTGTGGAGGGGCTCCATTTTGTCAAGGATGACTACTCCTTTTCCCGTCAGCATGTCTTGCGGGGTTTGCACGGCGACAACAGCACCTGGAAGCTGATCGCCTGTCAGTTGGGGAGCTTTTATCTGGTGGTCATCAACAACAAACCAGATCATCCCCAGTATCGGCAGTGGACCGCCTTTACCCTCTCAGAGCACAACCGGTGGCAGGTGCTGGTGCCGGCCGGGTTTGTCAACGGGCATCTGGTAATGAGCGAAACGGCCATTTTTTATTACAAACAGAGTGCCTACTACAATCCTGGCGGGGAGGTTTCGCTGGTGTGGAACGATCCCGAGTTGGGGATCTGGTGGCCGGTCCAGCACCCGATTGTCTCTCAGCGCGACTTTTTTGGCCGTCTGGTTGGTTAGCCTATTGGAGGTGTTTCATGCCTGTTGTCAGAGCAAAAACCATGCATCTGTTCAGCCATCAGGGGCTGACCGATGCCCAGGTGGCCAACGGTCAGACCAATCTGGAGGAGTTGCAGGCGCGACGGACGGTGCTGACCTCCTACCCCCGTCGGGTCGTCCTGGAGATGACCAATGCCTGCAACATTGACTGCATCATGTGTGGTCGTGATCAGGCGGAGTTCAAGCAGACTTTTCTCGATTTGTCCACCCTGGCACGTCTTGGCGAGACCTGGCACCACTCGGAAGAGGCCACCCTGTGCGGATGGGGGGAGCCGACCCTGTATCCCAAATTCGGGCAGTTGCTGGCCTACCTGGACGATTATCCCATCAAGAAATATCTGGTGACCAACGGCACCCTGCTGGACAAGTGGATTCCCGAATTGTTCAAAAGGCAGGTGGCGATTGTCACGATCAGCCTGGATGGGGCCTCTCCGGAAGTCAACGACCGGATTCGCCGTCGTGCCGAGTTCAACCAGATTGTAGCCAACCTGAAAGTATTGATGGAGACGCGGCGCCAGCAGGGCGGCACCTCTCCCTATGTCAATCTGGTGATCACCCTGATGCGCAGCAATCTGACGGAGTTGCCCCGCCTGGTCATGTTGGCCAAGGAGTTGGGCATGGAAGAGGTGAAGGCCATCTACCTGAGTGCGTTCAGCCAGCATCTGGTGGAGGAGACTTTGTGGGGGCAGGAACAGCGGGTGGCAGAGGTGTTTGCGGAGACGACAGAACTGGCCGAACGGCTCGGCATCCTGTTGAAGTTGCCTTATATCCAGGGAGAGGATGTGGCCGGCGCTCTGTCCCACAAGCCCTGTTTTGTGGCCTGGCGGGATTTTTTCCTGGGGTCGGATGGGTATGTACGTCCCTGCCAGTCCACGGCCATGAAATTGTTTCATGTGAGCCGGTATGGCAGTTTTATGGAGATGTGGAATGCGGACGAGTTCCAGTCGTTTCGCCGTCGTGTGAACGATGAGGCAACGATGCCCGACGAGTGCCGCCGCTGCTATCATGCCGCCCATGCCAATTGGAACAAGAAAGAGTCGTTCATTCAACTGGATGTGCCGTTTGCACCGGTCTGGGAACGTACCGAGCACAGGCGCACCGGTTCCCCCTGATGTGTGGAGCCGGGTCAGGATTCGTGGGGCAGGGAGAGGAGTGTTTTGTGGACATATATGGACAATTCAAGCAAAAATGTGCGGAACAGATTGCCGCCCAGGCCGGTGACGCCCGGCTGATGGAACTCTCCGGTCAGTGGCTGGAGCGTGCCGTTGACCATCAGTATTGCTATCATTTTGAGTGGCTGGGTCGCCCGATCCTGCAGTTGCCCGGTGATATACTCGCCATGCAGGAGATCGTCTGGTCGGTCAAGCCGGACCTGGTCATTGAGACGGGGATTGCACACGGCGGGTCGCTGATTTTTTCGGCATCCCTGCTGGAATTGAATGCGGCCTGCGGTGGTCCGCCGGATGCCAGGGTGGTGGGGGTGGATATTGATATCCGTCCGCACAATCGCGCGTTCATCGAATCACACCCCCTGTCCAAACGTATCACGATGATCCAGGGCTCCAGTATCGCGCCGGCAGTGGTGGCGGAGATTGCGGCCATGGCCGCCGGCAAGCGTGTGCTGGTGACGCTGGACAGCAACCATTCCCATGCCCATGTCCTGGCAGAACTGGAGGTCTATGCACCGCTGACCTCGGTGGGCAGCTATTGTGTCGTCTTTGACACGGTGGTTGAAGACTTGGCGGCCGATTTGACTGCGGACCGGCCATGGGGGCCGGGCAACAGTCCCAAGACCGCCGTCTGGGAATATCTGCAGAGTCATCCGGAATTCGAGATTGACCGGCGCATGGATCACAAACTGCTCATCAGTGTCGCGCCGGATGGCTATTTGCGGCGGGTGCGGCAGGATTGAATTCCGTTCCGCCCGGTCGTGGAGGGCCATGGCATTCAGGGTGCTGTCTGTGGGGGAAAATCAGTGATGGAACAGTTTCTGGAGACCATTTTTCGCCTGGACGCCCAGGGGGACATGGTGGGCCTGCACGATTTTGTGGCTCAGAGTGGGTATGGGATTGATGCTGTTTTCGTGGCGTTCCAGCAGTTGCTGCTCAGGAGGAAGTTGAGATCGGCTCACCTCCTGGCGATGATTCTCGACAAATCCGGTCACGCCGATGCCGTGATTGCCCTGGCGCTCGGTGCGGGCAGGTTGGCGTATGGCAACCCGGAGAATTTTGCCCACTCCCATGAGTTGAACCGGTTGAGGATGCTGGTGGATGCCCAGTCGCCGGCGCAGCAAACCGAATTTCTCAAGCGTTTTCTCCCCCCTGTCATGATCACCCTGTCGAACATTGCCTTGCCGAAGATGGACCAGGGGATGCTTGTGCAGGCCATCGAGTTGTTGCGGGCGGCGGTTCCCCCGTATCGCCCCATTTTTGACTTCAACCAGCCGATGCCGGCGTTTTCGTTGGAGGAGCAGCGTCGGCAGGGGTGGGAAAAGGCCCGGGTGATTGAAAACCCGTTGCCACCGGTCGATGCGCCCCGTCTGCCGCGGCGGGTGATGCTGGACTGGCCGCAAAGAGCCCTGCACGGTCATCCCGTGCGGTTGGCGGCGGCCTTTCGCCAGTATGGGTGGCAGGTTGAAATCTTTGATCGGTTTTGGACGAGCGACAATGCGGCAGAGAATGGCCGCGCACTCGCCGATCTTTGCCGGCAGCAGGATACAGAATTTTTGTTTTTTCATGGAGACCTGCGAATTGCCGCCCCGGATGCGGTCCGCCATTATCGGGAGATGGTCGCCCACCTGCGCCAGGAACTGCCGTCCATCAAGGTAGGTTGTTGGCTGGATGATATTGACAGGTGGATCGGGGAGGCCCGTTTTATGCGGGAACTCTCCGATTTTTGTGATGTGATGTGCTCGAGTCTTTGTCATCCGGTGCCTGTTTATGACCATCCCGATTACGCGAAAAAAATTTTGCGCGGTTGGACGCCCAACACGGCTGGCAACTATCTTGTCCCGGATCGTCCTCTGGACCCGCAGCGCATGCTGTATGATGCGTCGGTGTACAGTGACTATTGGTTGCGCCTGATCTGGTTGACCGCAGCCGAGCATAAGGGTATCCGTATCAATCGGGTGCTCACTGCTTTTTCCTATGACAACCCCGTGTACCAGCGTTCACCGTTGGAATATTATGCGGGCTATATGAAACGGTTGGGAGAATCGACGTGTGCCGTCAATTTTGCTCTCATTGATGGACACCGGTTGATGCATGGGCGCACTTTTGAGACGCTGTTTTCCGGGTCGTTGCTGCTGCAGGAGGCGGCCCCCAATGTGTGGGGTTATTTCATTCCGGGAGAGCACTATCTGGAATTTACCACTTTGGCCGAACTGGCCGCTCTGGTGCGGTTCATCACCGAGCATCCGGAAGAGGCGGAAGAGGTACGTCGGCGCGGCAATGCCTTTGCCTGTGAGCGTTACAACGATGATCGCCTGGTTGCCCAACTGGACAAGTTTTTGTTTTTTCCAGATTGATGCCCGTGTGGGGCCTGCTCATCGCTGCGTCCACCGGGCAGGGACATCAGACGACGAATCCGGTGGCATTTCGCTCGGCAGGGAGATACACTGACCCGGCAGTCTGGTGATCTTCCGTCAACGGGTGGCCCGGCCATGAAATTTATCGACCCGCGCATCGACTTTGCCTTCAAGAAGATCTTCGGCAGCGAGAGTGCCAAGGACCTCCTCATCAGTTTTCTGGAGAGCCTGCTGGGACTGGAGGGCGATCGGCGCATCGCCGAGTTGACCATCCTGGACCCATTCATGGCACCGAAGATCCGGGAGTCGAAATATTCCATCCTGGATGTCAAGTGCCGGGACCATCGCGGGGTGTCCTACATCGTTGAGATGCAGGTCCAGAAGGTGGCCGCCTTCCTGAAGAGGATCCAGTACAACGCCGCCAAGGCATACGCGCACCAGATTGAGCGGGGCGAGGACTATCCCAGACTGAACCAGTTGATAGCCATTACCATCACCGATTTTGTCCTGTTCGACGGCTTTGACCACTGCGTTTCACGCCACGAGTCACGGGAAACCGTCACGGGGCACTCTTACCTGCAGGAGATCCTGCTCTTTTTCGTCGAGCTTCCCAAGTTTGTCAGGCCACTGGAGGATCTGGACGACCTCCTCGACAAATGGATCTATTTCATCAAGCATGCCGGTTCTCTGCAGGAGGTGCCTGAAAAGCTGGGTACAGCCCCGTTCCGGCATGCCTTCGAGATGGCCATGGTTGCCAACATGACGGTTGATGAGCTTGAAATGTATGACAAGGCCGGTATCGCCATCGCGGATGCGCGGGGTGCGGTCGAGCAGAGTCGACAAGAAGGCCGCCAGGAAGGCCG
>JAMOAX010000205.1:0-3901 GCA_039908555.1 Magnetococcus sp. DMHC-8 | reverse complement strand
AACAGCAACGGCAAAGTCCCAGGGCGCTGCCCTGGACCCGCCAGGGGGGTGACCCCCCTGGACCCGCAATCCCGGCACAAGGGACGGCGTCATCTCACGGGTTTACATGTCCATACCGCCCATGCCACCCATGCCACCCATGCCACCACCACCACCCGGCATGCCGCCACCCGATTCCTTCTTGGGCAGCTCGGCCACCATCGCTTCGGTGGTGATCATCAAACCCGCCACCGAACAGGCAGACTGCAAGGCATGCCGAACCACCTTGGCCGGGTCGATCACCCCACGGGCCACCAGATCAGTGTAGCTCTCTGTCGCAGCATCAAAACCGAAATTGTGCTTGCTGCTCTCCAGGATCTTGTTGACCACCACCGAGCCCTCCGCGCCGGCATTCTCCGCAATCACCCGCACCGGCTCCTCCAGGGCACGACGCACAATGTTGACCCCCACCTTCTGGTCATCATTGGCCACATTCAAACCATCCAGCACGGCACGGGCCCGCAACAGGGCCACACCACCACCCGGCACAATCCCTTCCTCCACCGCCGCCCGGGTGGCATGCAAGGCATCATCCACCCGATCCTTGCGCTCCTTGACCTCCACCTCGGTGCCGCCACCCACCTTGATGACCGCTACCCCACCAGCCAGCTTGGCCAACCGCTCCTGCAATTTTTCCTTGTCATAATCGGAAGTGGTCTCCTCGATCTGGGCACGAATCTGCCCCACCCGGGCCTTGATCTGCTCGGTATGACCGGAACCACCCACAATCGTGGTCTCTTCCTTGGTGATGATGATCGATTTGGCCGTGCCCAGCATCTGCAGCGTGACATTCTCCAGCTTGACACCCACATCCTCGGAGGCCACCGTGCCACCCGTCAAAATGGCAATATCCTCCAGCATGGCCTTGCGCCGGTCACCAAAACCGGGCGCCTTCACCGCCGCCACCTTCAAACCACCCCGCAGCTTGTTGACCACCAGGGTCGCCAGCGCCTCCCCTTCCACATCCTCGGCAATGATCAGCAACTGCCGGGACGACTGCACCACACCCTCCAGAACCGGCAAAATCTGCTGCAGATTGCTGACCTTCTTCTCCACCAGCAGGATCAGAGGATCATCCATCTCCACCAGCATCTTCTCGGCATTGGTGACAAAATAGGGAGACAGATAACCCCGGTCAAACTGCATCCCCTCCACCACCTCCAGGGTGGTCTCCAGACCCTTGTTCTCTTCGACCGTGATGACCCCTTCCTTGCCCACCTTGTCCATGGCCTCGGCAATCATCTTGCCCACTTCCAGGTCATTGTTGGAAGAAATCGTGCCCACCTGGCAAATCTCCTCGGAGTTGGTGACCTCCTTGGCATGCTTCTTCAGGTCGCTCACCACCGCCTCCACGGCCGCATCCATGCCCCGCTTCAGGTCCATGGGATTCATGCCCGCCGCCACCGCCTTCATCCCCTCGCGGATCAACGCCTGGGCCAGCACCGTGGCCGTCGTGGTCCCATCGCCCGCCTCGTCGGAGGTCTTGGAAGCCACCTCCTTCAACATCTGCGCCCCCATGTTCTCAAACTTGTCTTCCAGTTCGATCTCCTTGGCAACGCTCACACCATCCTTGGTCACGCGGGGCGCTCCCCAGGATTTGTCCAGCACCACATTGCGCCCCTTCGGGCCCAGAGTCACCTTGACCGCATTCGCCAGGGTATTGACCCCAACCAGCATCTTGCCACGGGCAATCTCGCCAAATTTTACCTCTTTTGCTGCCATCTCTTCACACCTTGTCTATGGAATGTTGTCATCTCGCATCTGCACAGCTGCACAGCCGCACAGCGCGCCGGATCGAAAAAATACAATTATTTCAGGACACCCATGATGTCCGTCTCACGCATGATGAGCAGATCCTCACCATCAATCTTGACCTCGGTGCCGGCATACTTGGCAAACAACACCACGTCACCCACCTTGACATCCATGGGACGCACCTTGCCCTCCTCCAGAACAGCCCCCTTGCCTACCGCCAGGACTTCTCCCTGAATCGGCTTCTCCTTGGCTGTATCGGGAATGATAATCCCGGACGCCGTCTTCTCCTCCTCGGAACTCCGCTTCACAACAACCCGATCATGCAATGGACGAATTTTGGTTTTCATCATTTTCCCTTGGACCTCTTCCAGACAAAAATAGTGTCAATCCTCACCCGAATGGCCGGATGAGACACCTGCACGGGCATCCCACCCTTTTTTAGCACCAACCGGGCTCGAGTGCTAATGTAAGCTGAATTCCGTCGCTGTCAAGAGGTCGCCATCATTTTTTTTTGCAGGGCAGGGGTGCGGCTCCCTTGAAAGGCAACGGCAACAGCGAATTCAGCCAGCCCGCCTGCGGCGACAGCTACGGCTTTTTTGAAAGGAAACGGCAACAGCGAATTCAGCCAGCCCGCCTGCGGCGCATGCTGAGGGTGCCGCAGCAAAAGCGGCTGCGGCTGTTTTGAAAGGCAACAGCAACGGCAACGGCAAAGTCCCAGGGCGCTGCCCTGGACCCGCCAGGGGGGTGACCCCCCTGGACCCGCAACAGTTTGATCCCGATGCAGAATTCAAACGATGAAGGCCGTCAGCTCCTGACGCAGGCGACCGGCGACGGCAATCGGCAGGGCCACTGCCAGGTGAATCCGATCATCCTGCTCCCGCCGCTCCAGGACCAGTCCCTCCCGACACAAACGGGCCAGCAACGCCCCCTCGGTGGCCGGCAGCGACAGATGATAACAGATTGAATGGCGATTGGCCTCCTGCTCCAGGGCCCGCAACAGCGCCGGAAAACCGGCACCGGTCAGGGCCGATACCACATGCGACCCGGCACGGTTGCCCAACCGCTCCAGCAAACCGGGGGTGCCGACCTGGTCCATCTTGTTGAACAGGGTCAGCATGGGCTTCTCCGCCATGCCCCCCCGTTCGTGCAGCAAATCACGCAACACCTCCAGCACTGCTGCCTCCTGCTCCTGCCACTCCGGGTCCGACAGATCCACCAGATGCAGCAGCAGGTCCGCTTCCAGTACCTCCTCCAGGGTGGCACGAAAGGCGGCCACCAGTTGATGGGGCAGGTCGCGGATGAAACCGACCGTGTCCCCCAGAATGATCCGGCCGCCACCCGGCAACGTCACCTGACGCAGGGTGGGGTCCAGGGTGGCAAACAGACGATCGGCCACCTCCACCCGGGCCCCGGACAGCCGATTGAACAGGGTCGACTTGCCCGCGTTGGTGTAACCCACCAGGGCAACAGTAAACAACGGCACCTCCCGCCGGGATTGACGTTGCAAGGTGCGGGTCCGCTCCACCTGCTCCAGCATTTTTTTCAAAACATGGATGCGGTCCCGCAACAGACGGCGATCCACTTCGATCTGGGTCTCGCCCGGACCGCCCCGCATGCCAAAACCGCCCCGCTGCCGCTCCAGATGGGTCCAGGAACGGACCAGCCGCGACTGCTGGTACAACAGGGAGGCCAGTTCCACCTGCAAACGCCCCTCCCGGGTGCGGGCCCGGGCCGCAAAAATTTCCAGAATCAAACCGGTGCGATCCACCACCTTGACCGCCAGCCTGACCTCCAGATTGCGCTGCTGCACCGCCGTCAGGGGATTGTTGAACACCACCACCGCCGCATCGCAAGCCTTGAGCTCCCCGGCCAGCTCCTCGACCATGCCACTGCCCAGGTAGGTGGCAGGAATGGCACGGCGGGCGGAAAACAGACGACTGCCCACCACCGCCAACCCGGCCCCCCGGGCCAGGTGATCCAGCTCGGCCGCCAGCAGCTCGGCATGGGCCCGGTCCCGCCGGGGCGGGATCATCTGGATCAAAAATCCCCGGTCGGGCGGGGTCTGGGTATCCAACAGGGTCTTGACCGTCACATCATCTCCATATTA
>JAMOAX010000204.1:0-3951 GCA_039908555.1 Magnetococcus sp. DMHC-8 | reverse complement strand
ACGGTGCTGGTCACCGCCAGATCGTTGCTGTCGTCTGAGAGCAGCAACATCCAACGCACCACCCGGTAGAACGAGGGCATCGCCACGTGATCGACAATCGTGGCCACCCCTTTTTGCAGATCGTCCACCCGGACGGGATTCGGTCCGAACGGCCAACCGGAGGTGGCCAGGACGGGTGGTTCTGAAAAATCAAACTGCTCCTCGTGGATGGCGACGTTGACCTGTTCATCGACGAGCGGAACACGAATGGACTCCCGGACGAGTGAGATGCGGATTGGTTGTTCCATCGCGCATCTCCTCAGGAGCCGTTGCTGCGGGTGATGTCCGGCAAAATGCTGATCTTGCCGGACATCAACGTTTTCACCACGGGTGGGTTGTCCGGTATCACCCGCTGAAAGTCGAACGCAAAGATCCCCGGCGCGATGCCATCCGTCTCTGCCGAGGTCAGGGTCAGCACCCCTGCGCCCTGTTGCGACTGCTGGCTGGCCGGGAAAACGACCCTCTTCTGAAAGACGGCATCCAGATCGGCATCGTTGATGTTCCGCTTCATCGTGAACCACAGTTCATGGCCGGTGATGTTGAGTGGCTGGCCGGCACTGTCGGTGAATTCGAATGCAAACTCCCGCGTATCCCCCCGATAGAGAGGGGAAAGGTTGGCTTTGAAGGTCATGCGGGTGCTCCTGGCAAAAAAACGCCCGCTCAAGGCGGGCCGGGATGGGACGGCATTTGGTCTGGTGGCTACCAGTCAGAAAGCCGCGTCAGAGACGACACGACCATACCCCTGCCATCGGGCCGGACCTCCACGATGCGATACAGGAGTCCCCCCACTATCACCTCATCACCGGCCATGGGCAGGAACCCCAGGTCTGACAGACGCAGTTCCAGGGTGGTTTGCGGGACAATGACATCCAGGCCGTTCTCGCCTGCCCCCATGACGGTGAGGTCTGCGTTGCGCTCCTCAAAAATGCCGGTCACCATGATGGGGTGCTCCGCCAGTTCTGGATGGTTGCGCAGGGCGGGGCGATAGGTGGCCTGGATACCGAAGGTGGCAAGGCACGACTGGTTCGCCAGTTTGAGCAGGTTGTCCCACCCGCTCATGTCACCACCCCATTCAGCCGCACCCTGGCGGTACTATCCCCGACAGCGGCAGCCAGGATGGCACAACCGATCAGGGTGTTGCCGGCCGAGGTGGTAGTGACGGTTTTGGCCGTGTTGTCCCAATAGACCTTGGCCCCCTGTGTGATGGCCACCGCCGCCTTGGGCAGGTCCACCACCCCCTCGGTGAGCATTTCCACGTTGGTGTTGACCGCAGCAGTGGAAAGGACTACCCCGAACAGGGCACCGACAAGCAGGCCGTCGCCGCTGCTCACGGCCACGGGGGCATTCACCGTGACGGTGTCGCCCGGTTGGATAAAGTTTCTCATGGTGTCTCCTTAAGATGTGAGTCATGGGACTGCATCAAGCCATTCAACGGGCTGGAAATTCAGCCGGTTCAATGCGTCTGGACATTCCAGATTCTGGACGCTGTGTTGAGATGTTGAGACTGAGCAACGACATACGAGGCCGGTACAAAATTGCACCGATTGATGCTCATTATCCTGTGCATCCAGATTTGACCCGGGCTGAAAATTGAGCCGGGCTCAAAACGGAGTACGAGGTCGGCTCAAAATTGAGCCAAAGGCAAAACCCTGCATGAGCTGGGTCTGTGGGTGGCAGTAGATAATGCTGTGCGGCTATGCTGCGGCATCTCGCAACCAGCCGTTGATCCTGTCCAGGAGCTCCGGGAAGGTGGCTGCATAGTAGTGGGGCTGGGTTTCCCGCTCGTTTTGCGGTGAAATCAGGTTTTTCCCATACTTTTGCCCCGCATCGGTCAGCACCTTGAATTTATGCGTGACACCCTTCGATCCTGGCCGGGTCTGTTCCTCCAGAATACCGAGGGCGATCAGTACGGTGTTGGCTTTCACCGTGCTGATGCCTGCGCCGTGCTCCTTGAGCCGTTCGGTGAGGGATCGGGTGACTGCCTCTTCCGTGTAGTCGGGCAAGAAGGTGGTGGGCCGGTGGTGTAGTTTGGCGATCTTGCTGTGCATGGTAATCACGCCAGCCTCGGAAATGCGCAGTGCATCCGCCACAAAGCGGGCAATCGTCAGATCGGCCACCAAGCCTGCATCAAGAGAGACCATGGCTGTCATCTGGGGAACCGCCTTGAGCCTTTTCTCGCAGTCGATGAAGTACTGCCGGGCCTGCTTGCCTCTCTCGTTGCGTTCCATCATTGCCAGGTGTTTGGCGGTGTCGAGAGAGAGGAAGTAATCCTTCGTGGGACGGCCACGGCCTGTATTACTTTCATTTTTTGCCAAATCCGGCAAAAAATCGTTTGTAATATAGTCCATGCCATCCACGAATCCTCCCTGTTCAATCCGATCCGTGATCCAGTTTGCGAAAAATTTCCCCACGTTCAGAAACGCGTGCAGGTCGCGTGCGTTGACGGTCTGGATGGCCTCTCCACCAATGCGGGCCATGCTGATTGCGATCAAATCGTCCATCTATTTTCCTCTGCTTGCTGTTCAAAATTGGGACGAGGATGTCAGTTGGACGTGACACCCTGTCCATCTCTGCGTGACATCAAATGCCGGGGTTTTTGTACATCCCCCGCCAGTCGATGGCCTTGGCCCCAAAGTCCAGCCGGGCCTTGATCTCCACCCCGTCCACGTCAAAGCCGACGCGGGTTTCGATGTAGACGCCGTTCTGGCCTTCCAGATAGGCATATTCGATGGTGTCGATCTGGCCGGGGTTGGCCGACATGTACCACGCCTTGTCACCATTGACGGCGGCATCCAGCCGGGGTTCGGCAATCACTGTCAGGGTGCGCAACGACTGCGGCACCACGTCGGTGGATTTGGCCGGAACCATATTCACCGCCAGCAACTGCTCGGCAGTCACCTCCAAAGCCGCCGGGACGATGATGAAGGCCGGACGAACATTGATGATGGTCTGGCCATCCACCCCGGTCTGGGTGCCCATGCTCTTGCGGGCGGTACCCAGGGTGGCGACGGAAATGGCCGCACCCGCCGCTGCCAGGTTTTTGTGATTGGCATGGAACAGGGCAACGCCGTCCCCCATGTTCGGGTTGGCCGTGATGATGCCCCACACCACGTCACTCTCCAGATTGGCCGCCGCCACCCCGAACAACTGCGGGATGCGGGTGAAGGCGTTCAGGTCGTCGTTGACCAGCACCTGCCGCGAGATGGAGATAATCTTGCCGTAGGTCTCCACCCGGTAGGACTCCTTGCCCTCACCCAGCGGGCCCCGCTTGTATTCGCCGCCCTCGTTCACTTTGTCCAAGGCCGGGGCTTCCCCCAACTGCACCCGGGACATGGCCTTGAAGTCGCTGGCAGTCACCTGACGGCAGAAGGGCTGGAAGGTACGCGGGGCGGCCTCATAGGCGGTGCGCAGGGTCTTGTTGGCCACGTTGGCCAGGATGTTCGGGAAATCCGACTCGGTATGCAGCGCACGGGTGGCCAACTCGTACCTGGTCAACCCCCGGGTAGTGTGGACCCCGCCACTGCTGCTCTCCACAAACATGCGGGCCATTTCCAACAGGGTCAGTCCCCGCCACTCGCGGGCAGCGTCGGAAAGTTTGTGGGCGGTCGGGTCGAAGCGGTGCAGCAGGGCATTCTCCACCGCCGAGTTGCGGGTGGTCCGTTCGTCCTGGCCGCCCATCACCACATGGTTACGGATTTCGCCGGCACTGCTGGATCGCTTGGCGGCCTCATCGATGAGACTCCGGCGGGCTTCGTCCAGGCCGACACCCTCTTTCACCAGCCTGTCAGCAAAGGAACGGTCCAGTCCATTTCTCCCCAGGGTACCCATTTTTTCCGAACAGTGAGACCATCCCCAAAATTCACAATTTTGAGAGGTCGGCATGGACACAAATGGGATCGAAAAATCGGTTTT
>JAMOAX010000048.1:0-19552 GCA_039908555.1 Magnetococcus sp. DMHC-8 | reverse complement strand
TGATCATCGTTTCGTCCAACAGGGTGTCAAAACCCGCCAGCCTGCCTGCGGCGCATGCTGAGGGCGCCGAAGCAAAAACCGGCTTCGGCTTTCTTGAAAAGCAACAGCACAATCCCAGGGCTCTGCCCTGGACCCGCCAGGGGGGTGACCCCCCTGGACCCGCAAACCCTGCATCATGTCCGCTTTGGCGCTCCGTCATTCATCCCGGTCCGTTGCACAGCGACTGCGCAGGGCCAGGGCCGCCTCGCGGCGCTGGCCGTATTCCGTCTGCTCGATGAGCGCCTCGGCCCGCGCCAGACGCTCCTCGGCACTGGCATAGCGCTGCTCGTCCAGCAGCCATTCCGCCTCCAGCAACCTGCCATCCACCTCCAGGAGCGGCAAACCCCAGCGGCAGGCAATCTCCACAGTCCGGGTCAACTCCGTCCGGGCCGCCTGGAACTCCCCCTGCCGATGCAACAGCACGGCACGCTGACACAAAATTTCGGCCAGCAACGGCGTCTCTCCGTCCCGCTCCTCGGCCTGCCGGGCCGCCTCCTGCAAGGCAAGCAGCGCCTCGATGTTCTGCCCCATGGCCGCCAACACCCGCCCCCGGCTGAGCAGACCCAGGATCAGACACAACGGCTGCTGACCGGCCCTGGCCTGCTGTTCGATCCGCTCTGCCCGCCCCAGCAGCTCTTCCAGGGGAACCGTCCGCTGCTCCAGCAGCAGCTCGATGTGCGCCTTGTCGGCCATGGCCATGAATTGCAAAAATTCTTCCGAGATCTGGATCGGCACGGCCTCCGTCTCCTGGAAGGCCGCCAGACTGTCCGACCACTCTCCCAGACGATGCAGGATCATGGCCCGCCGGGTCTGCAACACCCAGTGCAGGACCGGCAGACCATGCCGCTCAGCCCATACCCCGCCCTGCCGGGCGGTCTCCAGCGCCACCCGCAACCGACCCGTGGCCATCTGCAGGTCACACAACGCCGCCGCCGCCCGGGCCCCTCCCTGGGGCGCCCCGCGCTGCTGCTCCAGCCGCCAACCCGCCTCCTGGGGTCCCAGCGCCTCCTCGACCCGGCCCGAGGCCGTCAGACAGAAGGCCGCCTCGGCCAGCAACCAGATCCGGTCCTCCTCGGACAGGTCGCCCGTGACCGGCGACGACCGCCAACCGTTGGGAAAAAATCCAGCCAGCGCCGTCAGATCCGAACTGTAGGCCCCCAGTCTGGCCAGACTGAAATAGTCGGCACCGCGCCGGATGCGCCGTACAAAAACACCATGCAGGGCCTGCTTGTACTGCCCCGCCCGACAGCCGTGCTGCACCGCCCGGTAGAGGGGCTCCAGCGCCGCCAGACCGTCCGGCTGCTCCTTGTCGACCACCGCCTGAAAATACTGGAACAATACCCCATGGGCCTGACGCAACGGGTTTTGCCAGTCGGGCGGCGCGTCGTCGACCTCGGCAATCCAGGCGCCGTACTCCTCCTCCAGGTCCTGCGCAAAATAATCCCGCACCAGCGGGTGCAACTGCCAGCCGCACCGGGTGGAATAGGGCAACAAAAAACCGGCCCGTTCCAGATCGTCGACCAGGGTGGCACTCGCCACCAGATTCATCTCCTGCAGCGGTTGCGCCAGCGCGGCCCCGGCACGGATCGCCTGCCACTCCTCCTCCCGCATGGGCCGATCCAACAGGCCGAACAGACGGAGAAACAGACCATGCACACTCTCCTTGGGCCAGACCTGCCGGTCATAGTGACGCAACAAACGCTGCCAATGTTCGCCAAACTCGCCCGGAGCCAGCCACTGCTCGATGGCGCCGGGCGTGGGTTGCCACTCCGGCCGCTGCTGGGTGAGGAGACCGCCCAGCAGGATCAGGGTCAAAGCATGGCCATGCACCGCACGCACCATGACCGGCAAACGGCTGGTCCATGGCTTGTCGACGCCCATGGCCTGCAGCAGTTGCACCCCCTCCCGCTCCGTCAGGGTATCCAGGACCAGCTCCCGGCACGGCCCCCTGGCCTCCTGCCACGACCCAAGGGAGACCAGATCGGACAGCCCGCCACCGACAAAACGACGGGAGGTCAGCACCACCAGGCTGCCCTCAAGCGATTGCCCGACCGGCGGATGACACAACCGGCGCAACAAATGATACAAACCCGGATCGATGAAAGAGTCGGCCAACTGCTCGACCGGCACCTCGTCCGGATATTGCAGCGGTTCCACGCCGTCCAGGATCAACAGGGACGGCTGGGCATACAACAGCCTGCTCAACAGGGTCGCCCGCTTCTCCTCGCTCTCCGGCAACGGCCCCTCATGCCCGAAAAAACGCAGGGCGCGCGCAAAAAAGAGACCGGAGCTGCCCGGCCCACTGCCGACGGAACGGGCATGGGCGATGGAGACCCCCTGGAAGGTCCAGGCAAACACCTTTTTTGTGCCCCCGAAATGGGGCTCGATGGCATTCAACCAGCCCTCCATCAGGGCAGACTTGCCCACCCCGGCGGCCGCCACGCAGTTGACCACCGCCACCCCGGGATCGGCCAGATAGAGGTCCAACTGGCGCATCGGGGCCTGGCGGCCCACCAGAGCGACCAGATTGGCCGGCAGACAGGCAAATTCACACTTGACGGACGGCAGTTTGTCAGGCTTTGACGGGTGGTCCGGCTGGCGGGAGCGGCCATACCGGACCCCGGCCCAGCCGGCCAGCAGCAGACCCAGTCCCGCCAGCAATATCATGACCACCCCATCCAGACCGCCGGCCGGCGCCTCGCCGGTGACCGGTGGCGCAGAGGCCGGCGGTTGTACAGGGGCAGGCACGGCGACTGCAGCGGGCGGCGGGGCAGGGGGCTGCCCGACCGCTGGCGGCAACCCAGCCGGCGACGGCGGATCAAGGGGTGTCCCGAACATGGCCAGCCGGCCATCCACCCGCAAAACCAGGGCGGGCCAGACCACCGGCGGCGGCGGCGCTGCGGGCTGGACGGTCCGCTCCGGGAGCACCCCCGGCGGAAGAGGCAACCCGGCCAATTGCCTGGCCAGTTGCAGCGGCGGGCGCCCCTCCGCCCCGCTGGCCGGCCCAGGCCATCCCCAGGCCAGCAGACCACCCACAATGAAAGTCGGCAAAAAGAACCCATGCAGCATGGTCGGTTTCCTTCCTGGACAAAAAAGCTGGTTCCCCGGTCTATCACACCACCTGTCACAGAGTGATCATGACATGGTCTGATGTTTGCTTGCCTTCACACCCTGGAAGCCTGACAGATTGTGGCTCGATTGTGTCCTTTTGTCCATTGAGGAAAGCACAGTGCCTATCAAAATGAAGCCAAAAAGAGCACCGGTGACCCCCTGGCGGATGGCGACCGCCCTGCTGTGGACCGGATTGTGGCTGGCTGGCAATGCCTGGGCCGGTTCCCTGCACCACAACGACTGCGAAAATCCGGTGGAAGATGTGCAGGTGTGTTGGGATGCCATCGGCGATGCGGGCGAAGAGTTCGCGCCTTTCCCGGACGTGCATCTTTTGCCGATCGCCTGGCAACGCCAAGGCACTCCGCAACTGTTGACCGACTACAGCCGGGCCGTTTTCCGGCAATTACTGCCGAGCGGCTTTGCCGACAACCTGACCCAGGAGTGGCATGCCGCCGCCAACCTGGAGGAGGCCATGTCGTTGGCGCGCCTGCACCAGTGGGCCCTCACCCTGTGGATCTCCCCCCGGGTGCTGCGGGAAAGCTCGTCCGTCAGCCCGGGACTCGTCGATTGGGACATCTACCTGATCAAACACAATAAACTCTTGCGCACCCTGCGGGTCCGGGTGGAATCCCGTCCCACCCGCGCCGGCAAGGGGGTGGAGACCGGCACGACGGTCGGCGCCCTGCTGCTGGCCACCGGTGCGGTCACGGCAGCCCCCATCGGCTCGGCGGCTACCGTGGCCGGCACGGTCGCCATGTCCCCCAGCCATCCCCCGGAGGCCGGACGCTCCCTGGAACTGATGACCGAGTTCGCCGTGCGTCAGGTGTTGACCTCGTTCAAATATCCCATGGAGCAGCTCCGGTCAGGCTCGACCCCCACCCCGGCGGCCCAGAAGGCCTCCGGATGGGTCAATCAACTGTTCTCTCCCAAATAGCGGGGCAACGTGTTCAAAACAGTCAAACACCTGGTGTGGGCTTTCGATACGGAGTGGATTCCCGATCCCCGGGCCGGTCGTCTCCTGTACAACCTGCCGGAAGAGGCCACGGATGAGGCGGTCATCCACGAAATGTGGAAACAGGGCGGGGCCACGGCAGAAAATCCGACCCCCTACCTGAAAACGGTACTCTGCCGCGTGGTCTCCATCGTGGTCGTGCAACGACTGGTCCACAAGGATGGTCGCGTCACCCTGAACCTGTTGACCCTGCCCCGTGGACCGGTGGTGGCGACCGAGACCGAAGCCACCATCATCGAGACCTTCCTGGAGGCCATGGGGGAGAGACAACCGCAACTGGTCGGTTACAACTCCCTGGGGGCCGATCTGCGCATCCTGGTGCAGCGGGCCATCACCCTGGGGCTGCGCTCTCCCCGCTTTGCCCTCCGTCCCAACAAACCCTGGGAAGGGGTGGACTACTTTGCCCGGGGCGGCGAATCCCACCTGGACCTGAAAGATCATGCCACCCCCGGCTGGGGCAGCGGCTCACCGTCGCTCCATGAGCTGGCCGTGCTCTCCGGCATTCCGGGCAAACTGGACACCCGGGGGGATCAGGTGGCCCATCTGTGGCTGGCAGGCCGCCTGCCCGACATCATCGCCTACAACGAATGCGATGCATTGACCACCTATCTGCTCTGGTTGCGCATGGCCCATTTTGCCGGCCATTTCAGCAGCAGCGATTATGCCACGGAACAGGAACGGGTCTGGCAACTGATTCGCCAGGAGTCCGGCCAGAAACCCCACCTGGCCCACTTTGGCGAGGTGTGGCAGCGGCTGTCCGGCAACCAACCGCCCCCGGACGCCTCCCCTTCGCCGTCCTCTTGACCATTGACAGGACCGTACCCCATCATGCACGACCAGCCACTTCCCGACAAGGCCAGCGTCATCCGCCTGCTGCTGGAGACAGAAGGACGGGTCATGGTCTGCCTGGATGCCACCCGGAAAGGGGTGGAGGTGCCCAGACGCTTCTGCACCGATCCGGGTCTGATGCTCGTCTTCAACATCAACATGCCACAGCCCATTGAAATATTGCCGGAACACCTGGCCTCGGAGCTGCGGTTCGGCGGCATACCCCACTATTGCGTCGTTCCCTACACCGCCATCTGGAGCATCTTCAACCCCGATACCCACCACGGCCTCATCTGGCCGGAGGAGATGCCGGCAGAGGTGCGTGCCACCCACGGCGTGATGCAACTGCCCCTGACATTGCCGCCCGGGTGGGATGCCCGGCCGGTACAGCCCGCTGCGGCCCCGGTGGCCGACTGCCCCGCCCCGGCACAAAAACAGGCCCCCTTCCTGTGGGTCATCGATGGCGGGGGCGGTCGGGAACAGGCCGGTGGGGAGGCGTTGATCGCCGACCGCCCATCCGCCCGCCGACCCCACTTGCGCCTGGTGGAGTAGGGGCGGCCCCGCGCTGCTCCCTCCCCGCCATGGCCCGGGAAAAATCCTCCTTTGTCTGCAACGAGTGCGGCGCCGAAGCGGTCCGCTGGGAGGGGCGCTGCCCCGCCTGCGGCGTCTGGAACAGCCTGCAGGCCTTTCATCCAGGCCCGGGACCACGCTCCCCGACGACACCCGGCGAGGCGCCGGCGGCCCAACCGGTGGACCTCTCCCAGGTGGTGGCCGATGCCCGACCCCGCCTGGCCATGGACAACAGCGAATTGCGGCGGGTGCTGGGCGGGGGATTGACCCAGGGCTCGGCAGTGCTGCTGGCCGGCGATCCCGGCATCGGCAAATCCACCCTGCTGATGGAGTCCATGGCCGATTTTGCCCGACGCACCGCCGTGCTCTACGTCTCCGGCGAAGAGTCCATCCAGCAGCTCAAACAGCGCAGCATGCGCCTGGATATCCTGGAAAAAGGGCTGATGGTCCTGATGGAAAACCGGCTGGAGACCATCCTCCATACCACGGAACAGCTCAAACCAACCGTGCTGGTGGTGGACTCGGTGCAAACCCTGGCCAGCGAACGGGTTCCCTCCGCCGCCGGCTCCGTCTCCCAGGTGCGGGAGTGCGCCGCCCGGTTGATCCAACTGGCCAAACAACGCAACATGGCACTGTTTCTGGTGGGGCACGTCACCAAGGAAGGGCAGATTGCCGGTCCCCGGGTGCTGGAACACATGGTGGACACCGTGCTCTACTTCGAGGGAGAACGGGGCCACAACTATCGCATCCTGCGGGCAGTCAAAAACCGCTTCGGACCGGCCAACGAGATCGGCGTGTTTGAAATGCGGGAGACCGGTCTGGTGGAGGTGCCCAATCCGTCCGAACTGTTTTTGGCCGAACGGGTGCCCGGTGCCGCCGGTTCGGTGGTCTTTGCCGGCATGGAGGGCACCCGCCCCATCCTGCTGGAAGTGCAGGCCCTGGTGGCCCCCACCCCGTTGCCTCAGCCACGCCGTACCACCCTGGGACTCGATCCCAACCGGTTGGCCATGCTGACCGCCGTCATGGAAAAACGGCTGGGACTGGGACTGTTCAATCATGACATTTTTCTCAACGTGGCCGGCGGCTTCCGGGTTACCGAACCCGCCGTCGATCTGGCCGTCTGCGCCGCCCTGGTCGCCTCCCACCGCAACTGGAGCGTTGATGCCGGCCTGGTCATCCTGGGCGAGGTGGGACTGTCAGGCGAGGTCCGCTCGGTCTCCCACCTGCTCACCCGCCTGAAAGAGGCCGCCAAACTGGGCTTTACCCGCTGCATCCTGCCGGAAAAATCGGTGCGCACCCTGCCGGAAGGGTTGCCGTTGGCCCTGGATGCGGTAAAATCCGTGGAAGAGATGGTACGCCGCTTGCTGGCTGTGTGACATCCTGTCACCCTTTTGCAGTCGTATCGATACGAAAATGATGAACGCCCTGGATGTCCTGTTTTTGATCGTGCTGGGTATCTCCGGCCTGCTGGCGGTGCTGCGCGGCTTTCTGCGCGAGGTGCTGGGACTGCTGGGCTGGGCGATGGCCTTTGTGGTGGCCTCGCGCTTTTTCGGCGATCTGGCCGGGCCGTTGACCGCCTGGATTCACCAGGCCTACCTGGTCAAACCCATCGCCTTCTTCCTGATTTTTGTCGCCACCCTGCTGGCATTCGGCTTCGTGGGAGAAAAATTGCGACAACTGGTCGGGCAGGCGGGCATGTCCTCTGCCGATCGGTTCATGGGTCTGTGCTTCGGTCTGGCGCGCGGGGTGTTGGTCCTGCTGATCGGCTTTATCGTGTTCAAAAATTTTTACCACGGAGATCAACCAGTTGAATTGCTTGCGCAATCGACGCTCGCCCCCCACCTGGCGAAGGGGGCCGACTGGATGTCCCAGCAGTTTTCTTCTGATTGGGTGCTGTCGCAGTCGGCGGCCGCCCAGTCCAACCTGGGACAAATCTTCCGTCCTTCCCACCCTTGAACGGGACCGCTACCCTTGACTCTGCTCCTGGACGACCATTTTCATGACGCCTGTGGCATCTTTGGCGTCTTCAATCATGCCGAAGCGGCCAATCTGGTCTATCTGGGGCTCTACGCCCTGCAGCACCGTGGCCAGGAATCGGCGGGCATCGTCTCGGTGGCGGAGCGCATCTTCCACTGCAATCGGGGCCGGGGACTGGTGGTGGATGTCTTCAAACGTCCGGACCTGGACCAGTTGACCGGTCGCCAGGCCATCGGCCACGTCCGCTATTCCACCGCCGGCGGTTCCGCCAGCGTCCGCAACATCCAGCCCCTGGTGGTGGATACCGCCCAGGGCGGCATGGCCATCGCCCACAACGGCAACCTGGTCAACGGCGTGGAGATGCGCCGTCAACTGGAGCGTCAAGGTTCCATCTTCCAGTCCACCATGGACACAGAGGTGATCGTCCACCTGGCCGCCCGGTCGCAACGCAAAACCCTCCCGGAACGGCTGGTCGAGGCCTTGCACCAGGTGCGGGGCGCCTATGCGCTGCTGGCCATGGGCGAGGACTGCATCATCGGCGTGCGGGACCCGGACGGCATGCGACCGCTGGTCCTGGGCAAATGGCCGGACCGGGACAGTCACGTCCTCTCCTCGGAAACCTGTGCCCTCAACCTGGTCGAGGCGCAGTTCGTGCGGGATATCAAACCAGGAGAAATGGTGGTCATCAGCGCCAAAGGGGTGGAATCCTTTTTTCCCTTCCCGAAGCGTGACAGTCAGCATATGTGCATTTTTGAATATATTTATTTTGCCCGTCCGGACTCCACCATCGACGGCATCAACGTCTATGAATCCCGCAAACGGATCGGCGCCCGCCTGGCCAAAGAGCACCCGGTGGTGGCGGATCTGGTGGTGCCCGTGCCGGACTCCGGCGTACCGGCCGCCCTGGGTTATTCCCAGGCGTCCGGCATTCCCTTCGAGTTGGGCATCATTCGCAACCACTATGTGGGGCGCACCTTCATCGAACCGCAGCAGGCCATCCGCCATTTCGGGGTCAAGATCAAGCTCAACACCAATCCCCAGATCCTGGAGGGCAAAAAAGTGGTGCTGGTGGACGACTCCCTGGTGCGGGGCACGACCAGTCGCAAGATTGTCAAAATGGTGCGGGCGGCCGGCGCCAGCGAGGTGCACCTGCGCATCTCGTCGCCACCCACCACCCACCCCTGTTATTACGGCATCGACACCCCGACCCGCCGCGAACTCCTGGCTGCCAGCCACACCATCGAAGAGATGCGCGCCTATATCACCGCCGATTCCATCGGCTTTCTCTCCCTCAAAGGGCTCTACAAGGCGGTCAACAGCGGTCAACCCGGCGGCTTTTGCGACGCCTGCTTCTCCGGCGAATACCCCATCTCCTTTCCCAAACACGAAGAGGAACCACAGTTGACACTGTTGCAGGAAATTTGAACAACCCGGCAGCTCGCCTGCCCCAACGTTCCCGACAGGGGATGCATGATGCGCACGCCGACCGAACCGGAAAAAATATTGTTGCTGGAAGATTCCATCCTGTTGGCCAAGACCTTGAAACGGGAGATCGAACGGCGGGCCGTCTACCAGGTGGATACCGCCGGCACCCTGCAACAGGCAAAAGAGTTGCTCCAGCGCCAGCGAACCCGGTACGCCCTGGCCGTCCTGGACCTCACCCTGCCGGATGCCACCCAGGAAGAGATCGTGGCGTTTTTCCAGGGGGCCGGCCTGCCCAGCATCGTCATGACAAGTACTTTTGACGAACAGCAGCGGGAATATGTCTTCTCCCAGGGGGTGATCGATTTCATCCTCAAGGATGGTCCCACCAGTCTGGAATATCTTTTTTCCCTGCTGGACCGGCTGCATCGCAACCGGGACGTGGAAATTTTGCTGGTCGATGATTCCCGCTCCGCCCGGGAGCAGATGGGGCGACTGTTGCGCAAACACCACTTTCAGGTGCACCAGGCCGCCGGCGGGACGGAGGCCCTGGCGGTGCTGGCCGCCCATCCGGAGATCCGCCTGATCGTGACGGACTACAACATGCCTGGCATGGATGGCTGCGAGTTGACCAGGCAGGTTCGGCAGCAACGGAGCCAGGATCACCTGGGCATCCTGGGGGTCTCCGCCCACGGCACCGCCCCCCTGTCGGCCCGCTTTCTCAAGGCAGGCGCCAACGACTTTCTCCGCAAACCCTTCCTGGAGGAGGAGTTTACCTGCCGGGTCACCCGCAACGTGGAAAATCTGGAACGCATCCGCGCCCTGGAAGATGTGGCCATCCGGGATTTCCTGACCGGTCTGCACAACCGGCGTTTTCTGTGGGATGTGGGCACCCGCCTGTTCGCCGGACTGCGCGCAGGCAGACATACCCTGTGCGCGGCGGTGCTGGATGTGGATTTTTTTAAAAAAATCAATGATCTTCACGGACACGACGCCGGTGATGCGGTCTTGCGGACCCTGGGTGGCCTGCTGAGCCGGACCTTCGCCGGGACCGATGTGGTGGCACGCATCGGTGGTGAAGAGTTTTGCGTCCTGCTGGTCAATCGGACCCGGCCGGCACTGGAGGCGCTGTTTGAACAGTTGCGGCATGCCATTCAGACGACTGTCATCGTGTACAACGATGTCACCATACCGGTCACGGCCAGCATCGGCCTGTCAACCCAGCCGGCCGACACCCTGACCGACCTGATCAATCAGGCCGATGCGGCACTGTATCGGGCCAAACAGCACGGTCGCAACCGGGTGGTGTTCCACGACCCGGCCGGCACGGACCTGTCCGCCCCGGATGGCAGCCCGGACCGGCTGCCGGGTGGGTGACGGGTCGCCATTCACCAGGCGCTCGGCACGAACGCCTCGTCATTGGCCAGGCGCAGGGTGTCTCCCGCCTGCTCAATGACAAACAACCCCCGATGGATGGCAAAACGGCTGACGTTCTCCTCCATCACCATCCCGGCCACCGCCCCGATGACCCGCTTGTCGGCATATTCCGGAAAAAACCCCTTGAACGCCGCCAGACGCACCAGGTGTTCCCGGACATCGTCGGCGGTCAGTTTGCTTTTGACCTCCACCAGTACCACGGCGTCGCCATTGACCACCAGCAGGTCGACCTCCAGGTAGCGTCCACCGGGCAGTCTGGCCTCCACCCGTCTGCTGACCTTGTGCACCGGGATGCCCCGCTGGGCAAACAGCGTCCTGCAGGCCGGCGCGACCAGCCCCTCGACAAACTCACCCAACCGACCCCCCAGCCTGTCCAGTTTGCGATCGGTCTCCTTCATCTGTACCGCCGTTGCCTGGATCTGACGATCAGTCTCCGCGAGCATGGCCCGGAGCGTCCGGTCGGTCTCCTTCAGTTGCGCAGCCGTTGCCTGGATCTGGCGATCGGTTGCCTGGATCTGGCGGTCGGTTTCCTGGATCTGGCGGTCGGTTTCCTGGAACTTGCGGTCGGTTTCCTGGAAACGGAGGCCGGTCTCCTGGAACATTTTCCATACATCTGCAAAGGTCACAGCCTGGGTCATGGCGATTCCTCCTGGTGGCACTACCATCTCCCGACAGTATACCCTGTTTGCACGACCCGGGAAACCGGTTTTTCAGCCGGTTGCAGGAGCGGCATCCGGCAGGCGGCGGATCACACCCCTTGCGAAGTGCGGTCCGACTGGGTAGAGTGGGCGGCTCTGACGCACTCTTGTCGCGCTTCGGGAAGGGCGGCCCATGAAATTTACCCACCGTTGGTTGTTGCAGCATCTGTCGACCGGGCTGTCGCCCCAGGCCATTGGCGAACGGTTGACCCTGGCCGGTCTGGAACTGGAGGGGTTGACCGATCTGCGTCAGGGTCTGGAACGGGTGCAGACCGGCGTGTTGCTGGAGGTGCTCCCGCACCCCAACGCCGACCGCCTGACCCTCTGCCAGGTGCAGGTGGGTGGGGAACGGTTGACCATCGTCTGCGGAGCGACCAACCATCAGGTCGGCGACAAAGTGGCCGTGGCCCGGGAGGGTGCCTGTCTGCCCAACGGCCTGACCATCCGGCGCAGTACTGTACGTGGCCGGCTTTCCGAAGGCATGCTCTGTTCCCCGGGGGAGTTGGGCCTGGCCGGGCCTGCCGACGGCATCCTGATCCTGCCGTTGGACACGGCCGACGGTCTGCCCCTGGCGGAGCTGCTGGGGCGTGACGATCACCTGTTTGAATTGAGCCTGACCCCCAATCGGGGTGATTGCCTGGGCGTGCGGGGGATTGCCCGGGAGCTGGGGGCCCTGACCCAGACGCCCCTGCTGCCCCTGCTGGTCCAGCCGGTCCAGACCGATGCCGACCCGGCAGTGGTCCAGGTCGATGATGCCCAGGGCTGTCCCCGCTACGCGGGACGGGTGGTGCGAGGCGTGCGCATCCGGCCCAGCCCGGCCTGGCTGCGCCTGCGCCTGGAGGCGGTGGGACTGCGCAGCATCAACAATGTGGTGGATGTCACCAATTACGTCCTGCTGGATCTCAACCAGCCGCTCCATGCCTTTGACCTGGCACGGCTGCATCTGCCCATCCAGGTACGCCGCGCCCGGCCCGGAGAGGTGTTGCGTACCCTGGACGGCGTGGAGCGCACGCTGGACGGCGACATGACGGTGATTGCCGACCGCGAGCGTTCCCTGGCCCTGGCCGGCATCATGGGCGGGGAGGAGAGCGGTGTGACGGAGGCTACCACCGACCTGTTTCTGGAGGCTGCCTATTTCGAGCCGACCCGCATTGCCCGCACCGGTCGCCATCTGGGCATCACCAGCGATTCCCGCCACCGCTTCGAGCGGGGCATCGACCCCGAAGGGTTGTTGCCGGCCCTCTCCCTGGCCACCCGGTTGATCCTGGAACTGGCCGGGGGGGAGGCGGGACCGGTCACCTGGGTGGATGCGGGCAGTTGGTCGCCATTGCCCCCGGTGGCCATGCGGCCCCGGCGCATCAATCGCCTGGGAGGCATCGACCTGAACGCCGAAGCGATGACCACCATGCTGGGTCATCTGGGTTGCCGGATGGTGGGCGGTGACGGCGACACCCTGATCTTCCAGCCGCCCAGCCATCGCCACGACCTGCGCCGGGAGGAGGATCTCCTGGAAGAGGTGATTCGTCTCTACGGTTATGACCGGGTGCAGACCAGTCTGCCGCGTCCCGTCATCGATGCACCGGCCACGGAACCGCTGGAACGGACCACCGGGACGGCCCGCCGTCTGCTGACCGGGCGAGGCTACCTGGAGGTGATCAACTATGCGTTCGTCAGTGCCGAGCTGCAGCAGCGTTTTGATCCCACTGTGGCGGCCACGGCCCTGCTCAATCCCATTTCTGCGGAACAGGCGGTGTTGCGCACCTCTCTGACCGCAGGGCTGGTGGAAAACGGGCGCCGCAACCTCAGTCGCGGCACCCTTTCCCTGCGCCTGTTTGAACTGGGACAGGTCTTTCTGCCCACCGTCACGGGCCGGCTGGAGGAGTCCCAGCGCCTGGCGGGGCTGTTGTGCGGGCCGCTGCATGGTCGCAACTGGCATACCCCGGCCCGGGAGGCCGATTTTTTTGATCTCAAGGGGGATGTGGAGGCGTTGTTGCGCAGCGTAGGCTGGACAGGGGTGAGCTTTGATGCGGGCGGTCCCGCCTTTCTCCATCCCGGTCGCAAGGCGATGATCGTCAGTGCCGGCAATCTTTCGCTGGGCTGGATCGGCACCTTGCATCCCGCCCTGCAGCGCCAACTGGATCTGCCCCAGCCATTGCAGTTGTTCGAACTGGAGGCGGCTGCCCTGGTCCATGCGGTGCATGCGACCGTCATGCCGGGCATGGCCAGCCGTTTTCCGGCCGTGGAGCGGGATTTTGCCTTTGTGGTGGAGGAGGCGTTGCCCAGTGCGACCTTGCTGGCCGCGTTGGCCCAGGTGAATCCCGCCCTGATCCGCACCGTGACCCTGTTTGATCTGTATGCCGGTTCCCATCTGGCGGCGGGCTGGAAAAGTCTGGCGGTACGGGTGGTGTTGCAGGCCGATGATCGCACCCTGACCGACCCGGAGGTGCAGTCGGTGGCCGAAGAGATGGTCGTGCAGATGAACAAACAATTTGGCGCACTGTTGCGCGGCTAGCGGGTGTCAAGTCAAATCGTTTGCGGGTCCAGGGGGGTCACCCCCCTGGCGGGTCCAGGGCAGCGCCCTGGGACTTTGCCGTTGCTGTTGCTTTTCAAAAAAGCCGCAGCCGGTTTTTGCTGCGGCCTTTTCAGCATGCGCCGCAGGCAGACTGGCGTGATCAGTCAGGCTGGCGTACTGGCCTGTGCCGCAAGCCGACTGGCGCAAGATTATCAACCTTCAACCTGGCAGAGTAGTGAAACATCATGTCCACCCTTGATACATTGGATCTGACTGGCCTGCCGGCCGGGCAGCGACTGGATGCACTGTTGGCCGCCCTGGATGGTCTGGCAGTCGGACACACCCTGCTGGTGCAGACCGGACCCCAGTGGGACGATATGGTCTCCGGTTTGCAGGCGCAGCGTTGGGGTCACTTTGACTGGCAGCCGCTGCTGGAGGGGCCGGAGCAGTGGCTGGCCGCGTTGGTTCGCCTGGAGTCGAGTCCCCACAATAACACCATCGTCGATTTTTTCAGTCGTGACCATCACCGCTGCGATACCCTGTATGCCGAGGCGGAAAATGCCGCCAACGAGGGGGATACGGCGGCCATGGCCCGCGTTGGCCAATGGTTTCTGGTGGCCATGTCCCACCATTTCCGCATGGAAGAAAATGGTCTGTTTCCCGCTTTTGAAAACAGGACCGGCATGCGCCAGGGGCCGACCATGGTGATGCGTTCCGAGCACGAACAGATGCGTGGCCTGATGCGCCAGATGCATCAGGCGGCCGAAGCGGGCGATGCCGACCTGCTGCTGAAGGCCGGCGGCACCCTGCTGTTTGTCATGCAGCAGCACAACGTCAAGGAGGAGCAGATGCTCTATCCCATGTCCGAGGCCCATCTTCAACCTGCCGATGCGCTGCTGAAAGAGGTGCAACGGCTGTAGGGGAACACCGCCAGGGGAGTCGGGAAATGTCTGTATTGCTGCGTCTGCTGTTGCCGTTATTGCTGGCCGCGTTTCTGGCGGGCTGCGGCTACAAGGGCCGGGAGGGTCTGCACCTGCCTGGCCAGCCGCCCGTCACGGATGGTCGCCTGCCGCATGACCCGTCGGGCCAGTAAACCCTTTCGCCCGTCATGACCCCTGCGTCATGACGGGTTCGCGGAGCAGGCATGGATCATTTTGTTTATCGGGATCATCAACTGTTTTGTGAGCAGGTTCCCCTGGAGCGGATTGCCCGGGCGGTGGGCACGCCCTTTTACTGCTATTCCGAACAGACCCTGAACCACCATTTTCAGGTTTTTCGGCAGGCGTTTGCCGCCTCTCCCCACCTGATCTGCTATTCGGTCAAGGCCAACAGCAATCTGGCGGTTCTGGATACCCTGGCGCGCCAGGGGGCGGGATTTGACATTGTCTCCGGCGGCGAGCTGGCGCGGGTGCGGCGGGTGGGCTGTCCGCCGGATCGGGTGGTCTTTTCCGGGGTGGGCAAGACCATGACCGAGATGCAGGCTGCCCTGGAATATGGCATCCTGCTGTTCAATGTGGAGTCCGTCGGGGAACTGCGTCGTCTCAACGAACTGGCCGGCCGTCTGCGGCGCAGGGCACCGGTGGCGTTGCGCATCAATCCCGACGTGGACCCCGGGACCCATCCCCACATTTCCACCGGCCTGCGCCGCAACAAGTTCGGCATTCCCTACAACCAGGCGTTCAACCTCTACCGGGAGGCAGCCCGCCTGCCCCACCTGGCGGTGTTGGGGCTGGATTGTCATATCGGCTCCCAGTTGACCGCGCTGGAACCGTTTGTCGATGCCCTGCGCCGGGTGCTAGTGTTGCTGGGGGCACTGGAACGGGAAGGCATCCGGTTGCGTTACCTGGACCTGGGGGGCGGCCTGGGCATTCCCTACGAGGAGGGACGGCAACCTCCGCCTCCCGGCCTGTACGCCGGAGCCCTGCTGGCAGAGCTGGCCGCCAGCCCGTTCGCCCAGCGGAACGGCACCCTGATCCTGGAGCCGGGACGGGTGATCGCCGGCAATGCCGGAGTGCTGGTGACCCGGGTGGAGTATGTCAAGGAGGGCGAGGAAAAACTGTTCGTCATCCTGGATGCGGGCATGAACGACCTGATCCGGCCGGCACTGTACAACGCCTATCATGCCGTTCTGCCGGTGGCCCGGCGCTTTGGTCAGGAAGAGCGGGTGACCGATGTGGTGGGGCCGATCTGCGAATCGGGGGATTTTTTCGCCCGGGACCGCCTGTTGCCCGCCTTCCAGGAGGGGGATCTGCTGGTGGTCCGCTCGGCAGGCGCCTACGGTTTTACCATGAGCAGCAATTACAACACCCGGCCCAGGGTGGCAGAGGTGATGGTGCGCGGCGACCGGTTCGCGGTGGTGCGCCAGCGTGAGACCATCGAACAGTTGCTGGCCAACGAAAGCCTGTTTCCGGTGGCATGAAGCCTGCGGCGGCTGAGAGCCTGCCTGCGGCGCATGTTGAAAAAGCCGCAGCAAAAAGCGGCTGCTTTGAAAGGCAACGGCGCATGCTGAGAGCCTGCCTGCGGCGCATGTTGAAAAAGCCGCAGCAAAAAGCGGCTGCGGCTGCTTTGCAAGGCAACGGAAACAGCAACAACAGCAACAGCAACAGCAAAGTCCCAGGGCGCTGCCCTGGACCCGCCAGGGGGGTGACCCCCCTGGACCCGCAATGCCTGATCTTTTGTGCAGGAGCTTGACCAATGCATTTTATCGACCTGCAGGCCCAGTATCAGGCCTATCGGGACTCCATGGATGCCGCCATCCGGGAGGTGATGCAGTCGGCGCAGTTCATCAACGGCCCGCAGGTGGCCCGACTGGAGACCGAACTGGCCCGGTTTGTCGGGGTGCGGCATGCGGTGGGGTTTGCCTCGGGCACCGACAGTCTGCTGGCGGTGTTGATGGCCTGGGGGATCGGTCCCGGGACCGAGGTGATCACCACGCCATTCACCTTTATCGCCACCGCCGAGGTGATTGCCCTGCTGGGGGCCACCCCGGTCTTTGTGGACGTGGACCCCGACACCCTGAACCTGGACCCCGCCGGACTGGAACCGGCCATCACACCCCGGACCCGTGCCATCATCCCGGTGGGTCTCTATGGCCAGTGCGCCGACCTGGATGCCATCAATGCCGTGGCCGACCGGCATGGCCTGTTGTGCATGGAGGATGGATGTCAATCCTTCGGGGCCACCTATCGGGGGCGCCGCTCCTGCGGGTTGAGTGCAGCCGGGGTCACATCTTTCTTTCCGGCCAAGCCGTTGGGCTGCTGCGGGGATGGCGGCATGGCCTTTACCGATGACGAGACGCTGGCCGGGCGGTTGCGGGTCATTCGCGAACACGGCCAGGTGGCCCGCTACCAGCACGCGATGCCCGGATTCAACGGACGGCTGGATACCCTCCAGGCGGCCATCCTGCTGGCCAAGCTGCCCCATTTCGAGGCGGAAATCGCCGCCCGGCAGCGGGTGGCCGACTATTACCGGACCCGCCTGGCCGGTCGGGTGCGCCTGCCGGTGGTGCGGCCCGACTGCCTGAGTGTGTACGCCCAGTTTACCATTCGCACCCCCCATCGGGAGGCGGTGCAGCGTCATTTGACCGCAGAGGGCATTCCCACGGCCATCCACTATCCGGCACCTCTGCATCAGCAACCGGTCTTTGCCGGGCTGGGCTATCGGGCAGAAGCGTTTCCGGTCTCCTCCCAGGCGGCCCGGGAGGTGCTGTCGTTGCCCATGCATCCCTTTTTGACCACGGACGAGCAGGACCGGGTGGTGGATGCCCTGCTGGCTGTTCTGTCATGACCACTCCGGCCGAGGCCCTGGCCCGGGCCGTTGCTGCGGAACGCATGGCCCAGGCCCTGCGTCAGGTATTGATGTCGGTGCCCCACGGCACGGGAGACCACACCGATCTGTGCCGTCTGCACAATGACGGCATCTCCCCGGCCGACGAGCAAAAGTGCCGCTGCCATGTGGGACGGATCTGCGCAGCGTTGCGGGAGTGGCGTCTGCCGGGTTGACGCCGGCCAATAGCCAAAAGCCCGGGGCGCACCCTGGACCCGCAACAGTTTTGAGAGAGCAATCGACACATTCCGGAAAAATCTGCGCAGGATGCGGAGAGTTCAGGGAGCAACGGGACAGACGCAGGCAATGGGAAGGCTGGGACATGACGGAATCGACACAGATGGTTGACAACCGCCGGGCAGAGCCATCCCGGGCCGTTCTCCTGTTGCTGGTGATCGGCGTGATCTGGTTTGCCCTGTTGGGCTACCGGGATCTGAACGAGCCGGACGAGGGTCGCTATGCCGAAATTCCCCGGGAGATGGCCAGCACCGGCAACTGGCTCACCCCCCGTCTGAACGACCTTCAGTATTTTGAAAAACCGCCCCTGCAATACTGGGCAACGGCCGCCTTTTACCGGCTGTTCGGGGCCAGCCAGGCCACCTCGCGGCTCTGGTGTGCCCTCATGGGTTTTGTCGGCATTCTGTGGGTGATCCGGGTGGGTGGCGGCCTGTTCGGGAGGGCAGCCGGGTGGTATGCCGGCCTGATCCTGGCCAGCATGCTCCTGTATATCGCCATGGGCCATTTCAACACCCTGGACATGTCCACCTCGGTCTGGTTGACCCTGGGCATGGGGGCCCTGCTGCTGGCCCAGCAGCACCGCACCGACCAGCCCCGTCTGTGCCGGCGTTACATGCTGCTGGGCTGGGCAGCCCTGGCCGGCGCCTGCCTGAGCAAGGGGTTTATCGGTCTGGTTTTGCCTGCGGCCAGCCTGTTGCTCTATACCCTTTGGCAGCGGGATTGGGCCCTGTGGCGCCACTTGCACCTGGGATGGGGCATCACCCTGTTCCTGGCCCTGACCGTGCCCTGGTTCTGGGGAGTCAGCCAGGCCAACCCGGAATTTGCCCACTTCTTTTTCATTCACGAACATCTGGAACGCTATACCAGCCCTGGCCATGGTCGGACCGGGGTGTGGTGGTATTTTCTCGGCATCCTGGTCCTGGGCAGCGTGCCCTGGACCCATCGGGTCCTGGCCGTCCTGTTCCGGCCCGGTTTTGCCTGGCGCGGGGGTGGGGGCGGTTTTGCCCCGGTCCGCCTGTTGTGGGTCTATATTGTCTTTGTGTTGTTCTTTTTTTCCATCTCCCAATCCAAACTGATCCCGTACATCCTGCCCCTGTTTCCGCCCCTCGCCCTGCTCATGGGACGGCATCTGGCCCGGGAGGATGGCAGCCAACCCATTGATGTCGGCTGGGAAACCCGGGTGACAGCCATTCTGGCCATGCTGCTGCTGCTGGGTGGCATCCATGTGGACCTGTTTGCCGACGACCGGCATCCCCCCGACATGATGCTGGAGGCCCGTCCCTGGCTGCTGGCCGCCGCCGCCGCGCAAGCCGTGGCAACAGGGTTCTCCCTGTGGTGGCGCTGCCGGGGGCAGGCCGCCCTGGCCGCCGTGGTGGTGGCCACCCTGATCGGTTTCCAGTGCATCGCCTGGGGGGCACATACCTTTTCGCCCAGCAACTCCAGCCGGGATGCCGCCCGGGCCATCGCTGCCGTCGGGGGGGCCGACCTGCCCGTCTACTGTGTGGATTGCTATTTCCAGTCCCTGCCTTTCTACCTGAACCGCACGGTACAACTGGTCCACTACCAGGGAGAGTTGGCATTCGGCATCCAGCAGGAACCGGACAAATGGATCGCCGATCCCCTTGTGTTCAAGGAACGGTGGTTGCGGGAACAGCAGGCGGTGGCCGTGTTTGAAAAACAGCACTTTGAAGGGTGGCGCAAACGGCTGGATCTGCCGCTGCGGGTTATCCATGAGGACTGGCGCCGGGTCGTCGCGGCCCGACGTTGAATGACTGATTGCGGGTCCAGGGGGGTCACCCCCCTGGCGGGTCCAGGGCAGCGCCCTGGGACTTTGCCGTTGTGTGCCCGGCATGGCACACATACTTGGAGGTGAAAGTCCTCTAC
>JAMOAX010000047.1:0-19770 GCA_039908555.1 Magnetococcus sp. DMHC-8 | reverse complement strand
CCCGCCAGGGGCTTTGCCCCTGGACCCCACCAGGGGGATAACCCCCCTGGACCCGTCATAGTGAAAAAGATTTTATGATGATGGGATGGACAGGAACAGGAAACAGATCAACAGACACACATCATGAGCCGACAGCAGGCAGATGCTGCAAAGCGGCCTCGACACAATCCCAGGCCCGATGCAACTCGGCAGCCGTGATGCAGTAGGGGGGCAGGAGATACAGCGTGTTGCCCAATGGACGCAACAACAATCCCCTCTCCAAAAAAAACTGACGCAAAAACAATCCCAACCTGGAGGCATACCCCTCCTCTTCCCCGGCAATATCCAGGGCGGCAATACTGCCCATCACCCGGGGGCGCTGCACCCGGTCATGCCCGGCCAGGGCGGCCAGACGCTGCCGGTGGATGACCTCCAGGGCGGCAATCCGCGCCAGGGTCTCCTCCTCCGCAAACAGGGCCAAGGCGGCCAAGGCGGCCGCACAACCCAACGGGTTGGCTGTGAAAGAGTGTCCATGGGCAAAAGCGCGCTCGAAACGCTCTCCCAGAAAGGCTTCGTAAATCGCTTCGCGACAGACAGTCACCGACATGGGCAGGAAACCGCCGGTCAACCCCTTGGAAAGACAGATCAGATCGGGAGTGACCCGGGCCCGTTCGCAGGCAAACAGGGAACCGACCCGACCAAAACCGGTCATCACCTCGTCAAAGATGACCAGGATGCCCGCCGCCCGCAGGCGTGTGACCAGTTGTTGGACAAATACCGGCCGGCACATGCGCATGCCGGCTGCTCCCTGGACCAACGGTTCCATCAGGAACGCTGCGCACTCTTCCCCGTGCTGCTCCAGATAGCTCTCCAGGGCCTGCAGCGCGACCGCCTCACGCGCCTCGACCCCGGTGTCCCCGTCCCAGGTGGCCGGAAAAGGCAACACATCCACCGGAAACAACAAGGAACGAAACGGTTCGAAAAACCCGCTGGAACACCCGACGGACATGGCGCCCACCGTGTCCCCATGATATCCCCCCTGGCAGGCCAGAAAACGGTCGCGCGGCCTGCCCTGATTGAACCAGTACTGCCGGGCCATCTTCAGGGCCACTTCCACCGCGGTGGAGCCGTTGTCGGCAAAAAAGAGACGATCCAGCCCCGCCGGCAGACGATCCGCCAGGGCGGCGGCCAACTGCACCGCCGGTGCATGGGTAAAACCGGCAAAAACCACCTGCTCCAGGGTCTGGGCCTGCCGGGCAATGGCCTGGACAATGCGGGGATGGGCATGGCCATGGGTAATCACCCACCAGGATGAGATCAGATCCAGATAGGCCCTGCCGTCATGGCCATACAGGGTGGCACCCCGCGCCGAGGCGATCGGGGTAACGGCGGGGGCCGTCTGCTCCTGGGTGAAAGGATGCCAGACATGGCGACGGTCCAAGGCAATCAAGTCGTCCACATCACACCCCACCAAGGCCCCCGTTTCAATCATCGATCCGCACACGGGCAAAATCCGCCTTTCTCAACAGTTTGGTCCTGGAGGTATCCACCCCCCGCAACAACCGCTCCTCCTCAAAGGCAATCCGCGCCCGCAGCAGGCTCGACAGATCGGCAAACAGGGCACGGAACGCCTCCTCTTCGGCATTCAGACAGGCGGATACCCGGGTGATGATGTGGGTACAGGCCGAGTTGTGCCCTTCCATACCCTTCAACACCTCGGTCGCGTCCCGATGGTCCATCTGCTCGAACAGACTGGTTTGATCACCCGCTTCACTGTTGACCAGTTGTTTGCGAATGTACGGGTACAGGACGAACTCTTCCACCAAAAAATGATTGATCAACAATTGCTTGACGATGGATAGCTTCCGGCGCGCATCCCGATAACCGGACAGGGCGATGGAATCCAGCAATCGGCCGATGACGGCATGGTCCACTTGGATGGTAAAGACCAGTTCATGAAATTTCACACCCTCATCCTCCCTCTGGAATGACCGTACCAGCCGGTCAACTCCCCGGCATCGGCAAATGCACCAGCACGGTCGTACCCTCTGCCAGACTGGTGGTCATACTGACCCTGCCCCCCTGGGCCCGGGCCATCAACTGGGCGGAATAGGTGCCCAGACCCGTGCCCTGCTCTTTGCCAAATGTTTTGTATTTTTCAAAAAATCGCTCCTGCACCGACTCCGGCACCATGCCGTGATTGTGGATGCCGATACAGACAAAATCCCCGTCCCGTTCGCCCACGGTCACCGTCACCTGCGTATCCGCCGGGGCGGCCTCAATGGCATTCTTGACCAGATTGGTCAGCATGAAGTAACAGAGCGTCTGGTCGGCCAACAACCGACAAACCCCCTCCTCCATCCACCCGTCCGCTGCGCGGACCACCACCTGGACGGCATGCGCACGGGCAGTGGCCTCCAGATCGTGACACAGGCGCTGGATCACCTTGCACAAATCAAATGTCTGCGGTTCATACAGATACCGGCCGGTCTCCATCTTGTAGAGGTCCAAGGAGCGATTGATCATCTCCAGCATCCGATTCGCCGCCCGGATGGCGCGCCGCAGACAGTCCACATGATGATCGGACAAATCCGCCTCCTCCAGTACCACATCGGCAAAACCGATCACGGCCGCCAGCGGACCCTTCAAATCGTGTTGGGTGATGCGCTCGATATCGTCACGCAACCGCACCACCTCCTCCAGCATTTCATTGCGCTGGGCCAACTCCAGGCGACTGCGCGCCAGTTCCAGATGGGTGGCCAACCGGGCCCGCACCATGGGAATGGAGATGGGTTTGCGCAAATAATCCACTGCCCCCACATTCAAACCGCTCAGTTCACTCTCCTGGTCCAGCATGGCAGTCAGGAAAATGACAGGAATATCACGGGTGGCAGAGTGCGCCTTGAGACGGCGGCATACCTCGAAACCGTCCAGCCCGGGCATCAGGATGTCCAGTAAAATAATGTCCGGATGGGGCGCCCTGGCGGCCTTCAGCAGGGCACTCTCCCCGCTGAGGGCCGGCACGACGGCATAGCAGTCTGACAACACATCCGTCAACATTTCAAGGGTTTCCGGCGAATCATCCACCACCAGCACTTTGGGTCTTTCCACAACCATGCTTCATCCATCCTCTTTCCGGTCTTGACTGATCCGCGCCGCCAGCGCGGCAATCACACGTTGGGCCTCTTCGGTGGCAAAACCCGCCATCTGCCGCGTCAGATCATGCAACAAATCCTGATACGGCGAAGCCGCCAACGAGGGCGTCAGTGCCTCCAGACAACGCCTGGCCTCCTGGAAATCCCCGTCCAGGGCATTGTACATCTTTTCCAGCAGATCCTGCACCTCTTTTTCCGTCAGGGGCGACTGCTCCTTCCGGGGCTGCCCCGCCGTCGGCTGGGCAACCACACCGGCCAACGCCGCCAGCAACCGTTCCAGATCCCGGGTAAACCGTTCCACCAGTGCCCCGGTTTCGGTCTGTTGCTGAATCGCCTGTTCCAGCTCCCCCGCCACCCTCGCCAGGGTGCCGGCCCCGATACTGGCGGCCACGCCATGGATGGTATGCACCAGTCGCCGTGCCGTCACCCGATCCCCCTGGTGCATGGCCAGACGCAAATCGGCAGCCGTCTGCTGCTGGCCATGCCAGAAATGACCCAAAATCTGCCGGTAAAGAACGGCATTGCCACCCACCCGCGCCAGACCCGCTGCCCGATCAATCTCTGCCGAGGCCATGGCGGACAACGGGCCCGACAACGATTTGCCGGCCGCCTCCGACCGGGGAGTCGGCGGAGAAGGCACGCCAACTTCGGCCACTGCGCCCGGCTGGACGGCAATCCAGCGCAACAGGACGGCATACAGTCGTTCCTGGTCAATCGGCTTGGTCACATGGTCGTTCATGCCAGCTGCCAGGGAGTGTTCCCGATCCCCACGCATGGCATGCGCGGTCATCGCAATGATCGGCAGGTCACGACCAACCGCCAGTCGACGAATGGCCCGGGTCGCCTCCAGACCATCCATGACTGGCATCTGGATGTCCATCAACACCAGATCATGGCGCTCCTGCTCCACCCGCTGTACAGCCTGCAACCCATTGTCCACCACACTGACCCGCAGACCAATCTGCTGCAACAGTTCACAGGCAATCTGCTGATTGATGGCATGGTCATCCACCAGCAGGACATGCGCTCCCCGAATCCGGTCCAGCGCCGGCATCGCCTTCGGGTCCGACAAGGTCCCCTGCTGCATCCGCACCGGGGTGGCACAGACCTCTGCCGCCAGATCGGCAGACGGGGGTGGTTCAGAGAGCGTCATGGGCAGCAAAAAGGTGAAGGTACTGCCCTGACCAACCATGCTGGACACATAGATGGTCCCCCCCAACAGTTCCACCAGATGTCTGCTGATGGCCAGCCCCAGGCCCGTGCCACCATAGCGCCGCGTGATCGAACCATCAGCCTGATGAAAGGCCTGAAACAGACGATCCATCTGCTCCGCATCCATGCCTATGCCGCTGTCGCGGACCGAAAACTCCAGCACCATGGTCTGGTCACTCCAGGCCAGGGCGCGTACCGCAACCACCACCTGACCCTGCTCGGTAAACTTGATGGCATTGTTGAGCAGGTTGGTCAACACCTGCCCCAGACGCAACGGGTCCCCAAGCCATTGCCGGGGCACACTGTTCGGCATGTTGACCCAGATCTCCAGTCCTTTCTCCTCGCCATTCAGCGCCGCCAGATCGACCCCATCGGAGATGACTTCGTGCAGATTGAACGGAACCTGTTCAATGTCGATCTTGCCCGCCTCAATCTTGGAAAAATCCAGAATATCATTCAGAATACTCATCAACTTGCGCCCGGAACGCACGATCTTGCCAATATAATCGCGCTGCCTGTCATCCAGCCCGGTTTTCAGCGCCAGTTGGCTCAAACCGATAATGGCGTGCATCGGCGTCCGGATCTCATGGCTGACATTGGCCAGAAACTCCCCCTTCGCCCGGTTGGCCTGTTCTGCCCGACGTTCGCTCTGCTGCAGTTGCTGGTGGGTCTCTTTCAGGGCGTCCTCGACCCGCTTGCGTTCCGTGATGTCACGCAACACCCCCACCGTACCGATAAAGTGCCCCTGCCGATCCCGAATGGGCGAACTGTACATGCCGGCTGAACTCACTTCGCCCGTACAGGGCGTGTCCATCCGGGCCTCCACCAGACCGGACAGGCGAACGGCCGAGTTTTTCACCTTCAATCGCACCTCCAGGCCCAACGTCTGGCGTCGACCGGTACGGCGTTCGTCAAACAGCTTGGGCGGAAATGGAGGGACGCCTTGCTGTCTGGCCTGTTCCAGCGCCGTGGCAAAACTGACCCTCTCCGTCTCCGCCGGTTCGATGATGGTGCTGAAATGCTGCCCCAGCAGTTCATCCGTACTGTATCCCAGCTTTTCCAGCGCGTGATTGATGAAGGTGAACCGCCCCTGCGCATCCAGTTGATAAATCATGTCGGGAACCGTCTGCACCAGCGTCTGGTACTGCTCCTTGGAGGCCAACAGGTCGGCATTCAAACGGTTCATCTTTTCATGCAGTGCGTGCAGTTCGCTGTTTTTCTTAAGGATGCTTTCGTAGATGGACAGCAGGAAGTTCAGAACCTGATCCCGGTTGGCACCAATCTGAAAACGCCGCCCGCCGGTCGCCATCTCAATGGTGCGAATCGGCAGGTACGGGTCAATGGCCGGCAGAGGGGTGCGCAACAACTCCCATACCTTGCGCAGCACATCTTCTTCTTCGTAGGGCTTGAGGATATAGTTGTCCGCCCGGGACTCCAGACCCAGCAGGATCTCGTCCATGTTGGACAACTCGGAAAGCAGAATGACGGGAATCCGTTGCAAAACCGGATCGTCCTTGAGAAACCGGCACATCTCATGGCCGGTCATGACCGGCATGTTGATGTCGCTGATGATCAGGTCAGGTGCCTGCTCGGCAATCCGGTCCAGGGCCTCCCGGCCATTGCCGGCGCGGGACACGGCAAACTGGTTGGTCTTCAGGATTTTTTCCAGGAAAAAAGCCTGCACCAGACTGTCCTCGACAATGAGAATGGCCGGTTGCAGTCCATCCGTTGCCCGGGCATGTGCATGCTCAACCAAAACCGGTCACCTGATCTTGTTGCGACATTTTGGACAAAGGACCAGGGCCGGCGCGTCGGCATCGCACGCCTCATCGCACCAGTCCACCTGCCAGTGCGCATGGATGGCCTCCTCGACACAGCCTTCGAACCAGGCATAACCGTCCCGAAACCGCCGACCCCGGATCATGACACGCCGGTCCGTCAGGCCGGCCGGCAACAGATCCGCAACACGGCGATCCGGTCCCCGACGCCGATCCGTCCGGCGACGTTGCTCCACGAAGAGCAACAACGTCCCCCATGTCCCCTCCCCGGGGGGAGAACGACGATCAGGACGATAAAAATCCTGCGGGTTGCAGGAGGCACAAAACAGCCGAACCACCTTGGCCATCGGATCTCCTTATCGCCAATTGGCCTGCGGCGCACGCCGATCAAAAACCGCCAGATGGCTTGGCGCATGCCGATCCAGAGTCGCCAGTTTGCCTGCGGCGCATGCTGAGAACGCCGAAGCAAAAACCGCTTCGGCTGCTTTGAAAATCAACAACAACAGCAAGACCCCAGGGCGCTGCCCTGGACCCGCCAGGGGGGATGATCCCCCCTGGACCCCACAAATATTTTTACTCTGCCCGTCCCATCAGGTCGGTTGCACCGTCAGGCATTGCCGACCGTCTCTTCCAGCAGGCCGGCATCCAGGTAGTCATACTCTTCGTCGGCCTGCTCCAACAACATGCCGCCGGGAAAACGGTTTAAAATGTCGGCCAACCCGTCGATCACCTGGTCCTGGGCCATCGTGAACCGCTCCACCTGCCGGGTGAGCAGCTCGTTTTCCTGTTCCACCAGTTCGATATACTCATCACGGTCGGCAACCATTTTGCGCAACTCATCATTCCTGGCGTTCAGGCCGGCAATCATGCGCAACAAACCGCTCAGACGGGCTTCCAACAAGGCCAGGGTGTTGTCAGTCGGCACGACCGGCACCAGCTGGGAGGAGTCGGTCAATTCCCCCAGGGCAAATGAGTCATCGGCGGTGTGCAACCGGTCACCAGGAAGTACCGCCAGCAGGCCAGCGCCTCCCTGTTGGATGGCTGACGGTTGCTGTTGCCCCAAAAGATTCATGCTGCATCTCCTTAACATGCTGTTTTGTAAAATTTCCCTGCACGGCACCCGGACGGGCATACCGGCCATAAACAGTGTTAAAGCAAATGCAGGACCAACTATTTGTGTTGCATCTCGAATGTGCCATCCCAATCGTCCGCCGGCGGATGCCCCAACAAAAAGTCACACCGGTCCAGATACATTTGGGACATGGTGTCATTGGCATCCACCTCCAGGCAAGCCTGAAAAGCCGCCCGGCTCTCTTGCCATCGGCGTTCGTAATACAGCGCCAGCCCCGTGCGGTAGGTCGGCAGCAGCTGCTGCTTGCCCGCCATGATCGCAGCCGGATCGGCGTCAAACACCTCATGCACCAGGATGGCCTGGGTCCGCCCCTTGACCACCACCCGGTCCAGGGGCCGGCACAGAAAGTGCCCCGGCCGCAACTGGCCGTAAATGTCGTCCGAAATGACGATACGACAATCATAAAATTTGGCAAGCCCCTCCAGACGGGCCGCCACATTGGCCGCATCGCCAATCACGGTGGAGTCCATGCGGTTTTCATTGCCCAGCGTACCCAGCATCACCGGGCCGGTGTGCAGTCCGATGCCAATGCTGATGGGCTCCCGCCCCCACAGGGCACGCTCCTCGTTGTATTGCAACAGACGCCGCTGCATGCCCACAGCCGCCTGTACCGCATTGTTCACCTGCTCATGCTCCGTCCCATCAAACAGGGCCATGATGGCATCGCCGATAAATTTGTCGATAAAGCCCTTGTGCCGCTCGATATGGATTTGCATGCGCCCTATATAACCGTTCAGGAACGAAAAAACATCACTTGGGGTCATTTGTTCGGACAGTTTGGTAAAGGAGCGTATGTCACTGAACATGACCGTCATGGTGCTCAACTCCACGGTTCCAGGCCGGATCTGCTCCAACCCCTCCTTGGCAATCCGTTCCAGAAACTGCTTGGGCACAAATTTTTCAAACACCTTCATGATCAGGGCCACGGCCTGGGTCTCGGCCAACTCGATCCGGGCCTGCTGCAAATCCTCATAGGCCTGCCTTTGCTCTGCCAGGGCCCGGGTCAGATCATCGTTCAGGTTGCGGATTTGATTGCGGGCCATCACCCCGGCCAGGTGGGTCCGCACCCGGGCATGAACCACCGGCGGCGAGAAGGGCTTGGTGATATAATCGACCGCCCCCAGATCAAACCCCTTGACTTCCTCCTCCACCCCCTGCATGGCCGTGATGAAAATGACCGGAATGGCGCGCGTGGCTTCGTCGGCCTTGAGCCGACGACATACCTCATAACCATCCATGTCCGGCATCATGATGTCCAGCAGGATGAGATCCGGCGGCAGATCGGAACGGACTGCCCGCAGCGCCTGTTCCCCGCTCTTGGCGATCAGGGTGTCGCAGTAGGAAGACAATAAATTGACGAGCAAGGTAATATTGAACCGCTCGTCATCGACGATGAGTACCCGTCCCCGCCGTTCCATCAGGGCTCCTCCCCGGCCATGGGTATCTCCAGCAACAGGGCCAGCCCGGCCAGCGCACCGGCGGCCTCGGCAAAATCATAATCCTCGATCAACTGCTGAATCCGCTGGCAGGTGGCCGCGTGGGCCGTCTGCTCCAGATGCCCCATGAGCACCGACCACTTCTCTCCGGACAGGGAGTGCCCGGCATGCAACAACGGCAGCAACTCCTGGAACAACGGTTGCAGCACCGCACCCGCCACAACCGGCACGGGCACCGGATCGGCTACGGCCCCTGACGGGGTCCCCCCGGTCGCTGCCGGGGAGGGGGCAACGGTCACCTCGGGCGCCGATAACGCGGCAATTCCTTGAAAAACATGGGTGACAGCCTGCTCGAACCGGTCTTGCAGCCCGGCATACTCCTCCTCCCTCTCTGCCTTGATCGCGCTTTCCAGATCCCGGGAAAGGTGATGCAGGTCATGGGCACCCAGTGAACCGGCAATCCCCTTGAGGGTGTGGATCAGGCGCAGCACATCCTCCCGTCCCCCCTGGGCCAGGGCCGTGCGGATGGTGGCCGCACAATCCCGATAGTCCTGGTAAAACTCCCGGAGCAACCGGTCGAACAGGTCACGATTGCCGCCCACCTGGCGCAACCCGGTGGCCAGGTCAATGCCGGGCAACGTGTCCGGCCCCGCCTCCTGCGGACGGGCAGTCACCGGGTGGTCGTCCGGGACAGGCGCACTCCGCCGACCGGGTGGAATCCACCGAACCAGGGTCTTGAACAGCTTGTCGGGATCGATGGGTTTGGTAATATGATCGCTCATGCCGGCCTTCAAGGATTTTTCCCGGTCACCCACCATGGCATGGGCGGTCAGGGCAATGATCGGCACCGTCCCGCCGGCCGGGTGCTGGCGAATCGCCCGGGTTGCCTGAAAACCATCCATTTCCGGCATCTGAATATCCATCAGGATGATGTCAAAGGTCTCCCTGCCAAACGCTTCCACCACCTCCCGACCATTGTCCACCACGGTCACCACCAGCCCATGCCCCTCCAGCAAGGCAGCGGCCACCTGCTGGTTGATCTTGTTGTCGTCTGCCAGCAGCACCTTGGCGCCCAGAATGTCCTGGAGGGCATCCGTGTCCTGGATCGGGTCCTGCTTGCGATTTTTTCGCCCCGCCGGCTTGCGCTTGCCAAAAACGGTCAAGATGGTCGCCAACAGTTGCGAAGGGTTGACCGGTTTGGGCAAAAAGCCATCGAGCAGGAATCGCTCCGACGGCGGAATCACCTCCTGACGGTTGTAGGGGGTCACCAGGATGATGCGGGGCGGATGGGACAACCGCGGATCTTCCTTGATGCGCCGGGCCACCTCCAACCCGCTCATTTTCGCCATTTTCCAGGTAATGATCGCCAACTGGCAGGGCTCGGCCTGAGGATCGTTCAAGGCACCATCCAGCACCGCCAGGGCAGAGGAACCGGAATCGGCCAACTGACAACGACAGCCAAAGGATGCCACCATGTCACCAAAAATCTGCCGGGCCCGGGCATTGTCATCCACCACCAGCACCTTCATGCCCCGCAAATCATCGTCCAGTCGCACACTCTCCTCCCCGGTTGCGGGCTGCACCCCCAGCCAGGCCGTAAAATAAAACCGGCTGCCCTGGCCCGGTTCGCTCTCCACCCCGATGGTCCCGCCCATCATCTCCGCCAGACGCTTGCAGATGGAGAGCCCCAGGCCCGTACCGCCATACTTGCGGGTGGTGGAGGCATCCGCCTGGGAAAAGGGATTGAACAGCTTGCCCTGCTGCTCTTTGGTCAAACCAATCCCCGAATCCTCGATGCTGAAATGCAGCTCGACCCGCTCCGCCTGCCCGCCGAGACGCTCGACACCGACCACGATATGCCCCCGTTCTGTAAACTTCACCGCATTGTTGGTCAGGTTGATCAGGATCTGTCCCAGGCGCAACGGGTCGCCCAGCAGCCGGACGGGCACCTCGCCAGGCCGGGAAAAAAGGAGATTCAACCCCTTCTCTTCGGCCTTGACACAGACCATGTTGGCCAGATTGTCCATGACCTCATCCAGGTCAAACGGCACCATCTCCATGCTCATCTCGCCGGCCTCGATCTTGGAAAAATCGAGAATGTCGTTGATCAGCCCCAGCAGGGCGTGGGCAGAAGATTGGATCTTGCTCACATAATCGTGCTGCGTATCGGTCAGCCGGGTGCGCAACGCCAGATAACTCATGCCGATGACCGCATTGATGGGGGTGCGGATCTCATGGCTCATGTTGGCCAGGAATTGCGATTTATACTCACTGGTCTGACGCAACTGGTCGATGGTGTTGTTGAGCTCCTGCTGGCTGAGGGCCAGGGCCTCCTTCTGCTGCAGGGTCTCGTTCAGCAATGCCCGGTTGCGCATGAGAGAACGAATGCCGGTAATGGCAATGGTGATGGCACCGGCCACCCGCTGGGCAAAATTCAGTTGGGCCTCGGTCAACGGCTGCACGCTGCCCAGGGCCAGCACCCCGTGCGCCTGTTCGTTCTGCAGCAGCGGCAGGGCAATGAGTGTGGTCGGGACAATGTCCAATGTCCCGGTATGGATAACAAAACTGCCCGGCGGCACGTCGGTCAGCACCCGCAACTGCTTTTCCTGGATGACCAGCCCCAGCCATTCGTCCCGCACCTCCAGCTGTTCCGGCAGATGGTCACGGGGCAGGGCATGACTGGCCTGCAACCGCAGACGATCATCCTCCTCCGTCAGGTAGATGGCCCCCACCTGGACATCCATGGCGCGAATCAGGAAATGCAGCCCCACATGACACAAGGCCGCAATGTTGTCCGCCTCGCGCATGGCCCGGTTAAGCTGGGTGAAACTGCGTTCCTGGTTCAGGCGGGTCTCCGCCTGCTCGTGGGCCATGCTGCGCATGGCCCACAAATCCTGTCCCATGCGTTGCATCGCCAGGATAAGCTGATCGATCTCCAGAATGGGGGAAGAAGCGGCCACCTTGCCCTGCCACTCACCCCCCTGTCCGATCCGGGTGATCAGGGTCGTGGTGGCCGCCAGGGGTCGCACCAGGAAGGCGCGAATCCAGGCCAGGACCAACCCGCTCAACAACAGCACGGCGATGCTGACGAACACCAACAACCGGTTCTGGATGAGAGCCACCTCGGCCACCAGTTCCCGGGTGGGGATGACCGTCCCGATCAACCAGTCCCCATGGATGGATGGCGCCAGGGTCACCAGATATTCCACCCCGTCGACCAGTTCGATACGGTTGCCCAGGGCCCGGACACGGGTCAGATCCCACTGCTCCGTTGCCCTGGCCGCCACCTGCAACAACGGCGCCCGGGCGTTGGCGAGGAGACCCAGCTTGAATTTTTCCCCCACATTGTCCGTCACGACCACCTCGGAGGCATCCGGATAGGCAATCAACTCCGAACGCCGGTTGACCACAAAACTGATCCCGGTTTTGCCCACCTCGATATTGCCCAGATAGCGGGAAATCTGGTCCAGCTCAATGCCGATGGCGGCCACGCCAGCGAGCTGACCCTTCTTTTCCAGAGGCATGGCCACATCAATCCCCGGTTTCTGGCTGGAAGCATAGATGTAGACGTCCGTCCAGACCCGATGACCGGCCCGGACCGCCTCCCGATACCAGGCCCGGTCCGGGGCAAAATAACGCACTTCACTGGTCGTGGTATGGGTAAAGGTCAGCGCGTCACCGTCCCGTTGAAAAAAACGGTCCGTGCTGCGGGCCAGGCGGGACTCCGGGTTCCAACGCCGATCAACCACCCGGAACCGGTCCGGGCTCTGACGCTGCGCACCGACAAAATGGCCATCGGGAAACCCCAGGGTCACCCAGGAAAAAGAGGGCGCGGTTTGCAGCGTGGAAAGCAGCAGCACCTCTCTTGCCCTGGCGTCGGCCAGATCCACCACATCTTCCGTGAAAAGCTTGTGGAGCAGCTTGACCTGGGAACTGGCCCCCCCCAGCAACAGACCCAGTTCATAAGCAATCTCGGAGGTGATCCGGTTGCTGAGCCGCTGGGTCAGATCCAGCACGCTCTGGTGGAAGGCCCGCTGCCAGGAGAGGTGAAAAACGGTGGCAGTGGCCAGGACAGCCACCAACACGACGGCCATCAGCATGGCGCCAAGGGAGACCTGCCGGCGAGCGGGCTGGTCAGATACGGCCGAATGCCCCCCCCCTTCCGGTTCATGCGTCACTGGCCATCCCCTGACATGTCGCCCGGCAAGCCCACCACACCTGCCCGCCCATCCCTCTGTCGGTTACATGCATGTTCCGTCAATGCCAAGGCTTTTGCCACCGGTTGATCGGCTACTTACCAACCGCGGCGCGCTGGGGACCGTGGGCCAATACGATGCCCTGCAGACCCAGGCTGTCCCGAATGGTGTCCGAGGCGCTGAAGGCCTGGTCCTGTATTTGAAACGGTCCGGCATGCAATTGTGTGTAGGCAACCCCATTGATGACCGCCGGCGCCAGGAAAAAGGGCATGCCCATCTGCTGCATGCGGTCCTCCAGAGGCTCGGCCTCCGACGCCTTCAGGAAACTGGCAACGTGCACGGAAAATCCGGCCTGCATGACCCGCGACACCTCTGCCTGATTGGGTGAGACGGCGGCCACCGCCGGCGCCGGCATCCCGGCTGGCGCCTCCATCACCTGGGGCGTCTGCAGGGGGACAACCTGGGCCTCGGGTGTCGGCACCCGCCGGGGCAACGTATAGACGAAGCTGCCATCCCCGTACGGATAGTAGGCCAGATAGCCCGGATAGTAGATGGTTTCCGCCCACACCGGCATCACCATCCCCGCCAACAGCAGACAGGCAACCGCCTGCCAGCCACGTCGACCTGTCAAAAAAATTCCGGTTTTCATTCGCCACCCCCACTGTAAACACCGGCCGGTCTGGTCTGGACCACAACCGGCCGCACAGGGGCCGTCTGCACTGGCATGCCGGCTGCCACCTGCTGGGAATAGACCGGATAGCGATCATCCACGGTCGGCACCGATGCATAGACGATGGCAGGCAAATGGGCCCAGGAGCGGGGCGCGTTGTTGTAGACCACCAGCCCGTTGCCGGACGGCCCGACGACCGGAGTGGCCGGTCTGAACCAGCTCTCCCAGAACCAGTCCGCCTGGGCGGCCTGGGGCACCATCGCCGCCATGGCCACCAGCGCCACACCCGCCCACCAGCGGGCAAATCCTGTTGTCCTGCACACTGTCCGCTTCATGATATCCTCCTTGCAAGCAACGCTGAAAGACTGAAAGATGTGGCCGGGGTTACTGGATGACCGGTTTTTTCTGGACCCGGGGCGGATCACACGGACAGGTCACGGCAGGCTTCGCCTGCCTGGCCGTCGGCTTTTTCTTCTTGACGGCCGATTTTTTCTTCACTGCCGCCTTTTTCTGGACCGTCGTTTTTTTCCGCACGACCGGCTTGTACGGCGCAGCATACGCCGACGGTTGCCCGACGGTATCCGGGCCCCGCGCCGGTATGCCCATATCCTTGGCGGGCATGCCCCCCAGCCGCTGCGGAGCGGCCTGCGGTGGCGTGTAACCGCTGCCCAGCGGCGGTGGTTCGGTCTGCACAGGATGGGCTGCCGGCATCCGTCCGGGAATGCTGGGATCAAGAGGCAGATCCAGAGAGACCGCCGAGCGCTGCAACGGCACGCCCTCCGGCGCACGGGGCGCACAGGCGGTCAAGGCCAGCGCCAGACCCAACACCCCAGGCAACCAGCCGGCCCCACGGCCAACAGGCCGGTCACCCCGCCCGATTCCCTCCACGCCAGCCATCCTGCCGATCCACATCCGCCATTCGTTCATTATGCCCTCTCTCCCTTGACACAAACCCGTGTACTCCAGCATGCTCACCCGTCTCCCGTGCCGTCCTTCCCGTTCCGGAATCTCAAGGAGTGTATCGGAAAAACAGGGGAGTTGTTAAGGATATTTCAACGGGTCCGTCCGGATTCCCCGGCGGCGCCCCCCATCACCTCAGGCCACTGCCATGCTGACCGCCCTGCCCCACTGGAATACCCTGCTCAACCTGCTGGCCCTGTTCCTGGCCCTGGCCGGTTGGCGGGCAGCACGCACCGGCCTCCCGGCCCGTCATCAACGGTTCATGATCCTCGCCTTGATCACCGCCGCCCTCTTCCTGCTCTCCTATCTGATCTACCACGCCCGGCAGGGCATCACCCCCTTTCCCGGGCAGGGCGACATTCGCACCTTCTATTATGGCATCCTGATCGTCCACGCTCTGTCCGCCCTGATCACCGGCCTGCTGCTGCCCGTCACCCTCTACCGCGCCGCACGACAACAGTATGCCCAGCACCAAAAACTGGCCCGCTGGACCCTGGCCATCTGGGTCGTAGCCTCCTTGACCGGACTGGTCGTCTACCTGATGATCTACCATCGGCCACCGTGATCGTCATTTCACCCAACGGGTCGCCATATCCCGCAATTTTTGGCAAACATTTAACATAGGTCAAGTGTTTTTCCTGAGAAACGTGTCAGGCTGACAAAGTTTGCGGGAAGAGTTGCGAACTCTTCCCTTGCCGGTTCGGTTCCGGTACCATGCGCGCTCGTATGCTTCGGAGGAGACTCCGATGGGTCTGCCCGCATCGCGGGTGGTCCGTCTGGTTGTGCTTGCCGGCCCGCCTCGGGCCTCACTGTATAGATCGTTTTCAACCTGCAACAACGAGGGAAAGAGATCCAAATGGAAACTTCACGCACCAACACAGCACAGGGCTCTTCTGGAGGACGGTCGGAACCGATCCCCGGCATTCAGAAACTGCTGGACAACCCGTTTGCCCTGTTGGTAGTGGGCGTCGCGGTACCCACAGTCCTCTACACCATTTGGGGCATTGTTGAGGTCATCAGCATCCCCTTGGCCAAATAACGGGAACGAAAGGAGCGTCAACAATGAGCATTACCCCTCCCAGCCAGGTCATATGGTGGAAAGAGCCCGTCCACAAAATTGAGGTCACCTGGATCATCCTGGCCCTTTCCTGGTGTCTGGTGCTCTTCCTCTGGATGCCCTACTGGCACGTTTTTGGTAACCAGAACCTCTCCAACGAGGCCTATCGCATCAAGCCGGAAGCCTTCGAGGCCAAGGCCGTGGCCATGGCAGACAAGTATACCGTACGCAAAGAGACCAAGCAGGATATTCCGGTCGTCAAACCGCCCCCGGGCAGCGACGTCTACCTGATATCCCGCATGTGGCAGTGGTGGCCCATCCTGGAGCTGGAAAAGGACAAAAGCTATCGCCTGCACATCTCTTCCGTGGACTGGCAGCATGGTCTTTCCATCCAACCGGTCAATATCAACGTGCAGGTTCTCCCCGGCTATGAAGCGGTCATGACCGTCACACCCAACCAGGCGGGTGAGTATGGGGTGGTGTGCAACGAATTCTGCGGCATCGGCCACCATACCATGCTCGGCAAAATCTACGTGAAATAAAAGGGAGGATAGGAGTTAACCATGGCCGTAAAAATGTTTCGCAAGTGTCCTGATTCAGGGCTCTATTTCCACAAGTCCGCCGAATCCCTCATGAAAGCCCATGCGGTGCTCGGTGTGGTCTATCTGTTGATCGGTGGCATCCTGGGCCTGCTGGTGGCCGCCACCCGCGCCCCGGGCATCCATCTGCTGAGCGCAGAAACCTTTTACATGATGCTGTCCGCCCACGGAACTGCCATCCTCTTGTTCTGGATCATCTTTTTTGAAATCGCGGTACTCTATTTTGCCTCCTCCACCCTGCTGCGCTGTCGCCCGGCGACACCCGGCATCGGCTGGATCGGCTTTCTGCTCATGCTGGTCGGATCGGTCATGACCATGGTGGCCTTCCTGCGGGGCAACTCCAGCGTCATGTTCACCTCGTACGTGCCCATGCCGGCCGAGCCCATTTTCTATCTCGGCTTGATCCTGTTTGCCGTGGGTGCCCTGATCGGTTGTTTCATCTTCCTCGGCACCCTGGTGGTGGCCAAATCGGAAAAGACCTATGACGGTTCCGTTCCCCTGGTCACCTTCGGTGCCGTGACCGCCTGCGTCATCGCCGTGTTCACCATTGCCACCGGCGCCGCCATTCTGCTGCCCACGTTTGCGTGGTCGGTGGGGTTGATCAGCAACATTGATCCGGCCATCTATCGGGTGGTCTGGTGGGGCATGGGTCACTCCTCCCAGCAGATCAACGTCTCCGCCCACGTGGCGGTCTGGTATGCCATCGCCGCCATCCTGTTCGGTGCCAAGCCCATGTCGGAAAAGGTGAGCCGTGGTGCTTTCCTGCTTTACATCCTGTTCCTGCAATTGGCCTCTGCCCACCATCTCCTGGTGGACGCCGGCATCAGCTCCACCTGGAAGGTGTTCAATACCAGCTATGCCATGTATCTGGCGGTGCTGGCCAGCATGATCCATGGGTTGACCGTGCCGGGCGCCATTGAGGTCGCGCAACGCAAGAAGGGCTACACCAACGGCATGTTCGAGTGGCTCAGAAAGGCTCCCTGGGGCAACCCGGTCTTCTCCGGCATGTTCATGTCCCTGATCGTCTTCGGCTTTATCGGTGGTATCACCGGCGTGGTCATGGGTACGGAACAGATCAATCTGATCATCCACAACACCATCTTCGTCCCGGGCCATTTCCATGCCACCGTGGCGGTGGGCACCACACTGGCCTTCATGGCGATCACCTATTTCCTGATCCCGGTGCTGTTCCGCCGCGAACTGATCCTGCCGGGTTTGGCCAAATGGCAGCCCTATATTTTTACGGCTGGCATGTTGCTGTTGATCCTCTTCATGTTGGGTGCGGGCACCCTGGGTGTGCCCCGTCGCCATTGGGACATCAACTTTGCCGACGCTGCCATGCAGTACCAGTTCGCGGGTAGCGCTATCGCCATGATGGGCGTGGCGGGCATGGGTGGCATCCTGGCCTCCATCGGTGGTGGCATCTTCTGTCTGATTGCTGTGGGTTCGCTGGTCTTCGGCAAACCCCTGGACAGTGGCGCCTCCCTGCTCTCCAGCTTTGGCTTCCCGATGGCAGATTCCAGCTATACGGTGGAACGTCCCGATTATCTGGAACGCACCCCCGTCGAGGCCACCGGTTCTTCCGGCCATGCCGTCGAGGCCAAGGGGACCTTCGTCCTGGCATTGGTGTTTCTCGCCACCTTTGTCGTCTACTTCTTCATCAATGCCAAGTATCTCTCTTCACTCTGGAAACTTGGTTAAGACGCACACAGGACGGCAGGCAGTACAGAGGGGGACGGCAGCGGGCCGTCCCCCTTTTTATTGGGAGGCTTCCCACTTAAGCCGGGACTAATTATCAGGGAGTCCAGGGGGAATTATTCCCCCTGGTGGGGTCCAGGGGCAAAGCCCCTGGCGGGGGACGGGGCGGAGCCCCGAACAGAATCAAAGTCTTGTGGGGCTCTGCCCCACACCCCGCTGGGAAGGGGCTGGCCCCTTCCCAGACCCATCCCATTCACTTTTATTTATCAACACTGACCCGGCTTAAGTGGGGGGTCACTGCGCTCATGCCATCCGCCGCAACCGCGCGGCATAAAATCCATCCATCTCCTGTTCCCCCGGTTCGGTCTGGAAATCCCCCTCGGCGGTCACCGGCAGCCCCGCCATCACCACCGGCACCCGCTGCCAGTCGGGATGGGCACGCAAAAAGCCCGCAACCTGCTCCCGGTTTTCCTCCGGCTCCAGGGAACAGGTGGCATACACCAGCCACCCCCCCACCACCACCCGCGTTGCCACCGTCGCCAGAATGCGCGCCTGAATGGCCGCCATGCGCACCACATCCGCTGCCTCGCGTCGCCACTTGATCTCCGGATGCCGACGCAGCACCCCCGTACCCGTGCAGGGCACATCCACCAACGCCCGGTCAAAGCACCGCTCTCCCAACAGCGCCGGGTCACCCACATCCCCCTCGATAATGTCAACCTCCTTGACCCGCAGGCGATGGAGATTGTGACGCAACAGGCCGATCCGGGCCGGGTCCCGTTCCACTGCGGTCAGACGCAGAGTGCCTCCCGCCAGCGCCGCCAGATGGGTCGTCTTGCCGCCCGGCGCCGCACAGGCATCCAGGACCGCCTCACCCGGCTGGGGCGCCAGCAGGTGCGATACCAATTGGGCCGCCTGATCCTGCACCGCAAACCAGCCGTTGCCATAACCGGGAATCTTCTCCACCGGTCCCGCCATGCCCCGCACCACCATCCCCTCCGGCACCAGCGTACAGGGTGTGGCCCGCTCCCCCAACGCCGCCTGCAACTGCTCGGGCCGGGTCGCCAGGGTGTTGGCCCGCACCGTCAACGGCGCCACCTGATTGCCGGCCAGCAAACGGGCGCGGGTCACCGCCTCCCCAACCCCATCCCACCAGCGCCGCACCAGCCATTCGGGATGGGCGTATTCCACCGCCAGACGCTGCACAGGATCGGCAATCCGGGCCATGACCGCCACCCGGTCCAGACGGAGCGCCGTCCGCAACACACCGTTGACAAAGCCCGCCCGGGTGTGATCCTGACTCGCCTTGGTCATGGCAACCGCCTCGTAGACCGCCGCCCGCTCCGGCACCCGCAGGTATAACGCCTGATAGAGCGCCGTGCGCAGCACCGCCCACAGGAACTGGTGCCGATCCGGCAAAGGACGCGCCATGCAGGCCCGCAGCAGATGGTCCAGCGTGGTCAGGTGACGCACCGTCCCGGCGGCAATCTCCATTGCCAGCCCCCGGTCACGGGGCGACAGTCCCGCCGCTCCGGCCGGCAATTCCAAAGGTCCGGTACTGCGCAATACTCCCATGACCGCCTGAACAGCCAACAGGCGCGGTGCAACGATAGCCATGCTTCTGTTTCCTGGTTGGCAGTGGGACAACAAAGCCGGTATTCCGCCGGCTACTTCATCTCCGGCAGTGACCGCAGCTCTTCCACCCGTTCCGGGGGATAGCCCAGTCCTTCAAAATCGATGATGCCCCGGCTGGAGTGGCACTCCTTGCAGCGCCGTCCCTCTTTGCGGATGCCGTGGTTGACCATCAGTGAGCCCATCTGCCGCATCCAGTGGGTCTCGACATTTTTCAGGCTGCCATCCGCCGCCACCGGATAGAGGCCAGACCACTTGCCCACCCC
>JAMOAX010000203.1:0-4017 GCA_039908555.1 Magnetococcus sp. DMHC-8 | reverse complement strand
AACTGCATCGTAAACGTGGCCCGACCCTGGGACATGGAACGGACATCCGTCGAATAGCCAAACATGTTCGCCAGGGGCACCATCGCCTTGACAATCTGACTGCCAGCCACCGAGTCCATCCCGTGGATGCTGCCACGGCGCGAATTCAGATCACCGATGACATCGCCCATGTACTCCTCGGGCACCTCCACCTCAACCATCATGACCGGCTCCAACAGGACGGGATTCGCCCGCTTGCAGCCATCCTTGAAACCCATGGAGGCCGCCACCTTGAAGGCCATCTCCGAAGAGTCCACCTCATGATACGAACCCTCGAACAGGGTCACCTGTATGTCAACCACCGGATACCCGGCCTTGACACCCGTATTCAGGGCCTCTTCCACCCCCTTGCCGACGGCGGGAATATATTCCCTGGGGACCACACCCCCCTTGATCGCATCCACAAACTTGAAGCCAAAACCGGGTTCCATCGGCTCAATCTTCAGCCAGACATGGCCAAACTGACCGCGACCACCCGACTGCCGGACAAACTTGCCTTCCGAATCGACGCTCTTGGTGATGGTCTCCCGATAGGCCACCTGGGGCTTGCCCACATTGGCCTCCACCTTGAACTCCCGCAACATCCGGTCCACCAGAATTTCCAGGTGCAACTCACCCATGCCGGAGATGATCGTCTGGTTGGTCTCATGGTCCACCGCCACCCGGAACGACGGATCTTCCTGGGCCAACCGCCCCAGGGCAATCCCCATCTTTTCCTGATCGGCCTTGGTCTTGGGCTCGATGGCAATGGAAATCACCGGCACCGGGAAGGTCATCTTCTCCAGAATGACGGGTTTGTCCGCATCACACAGGGTGTCCCCCGTGGTCGTGTACTTCAAACCCACCGCTGCAGCGATATCCCCGGCCCGCACCTCCTTGACGTCTTCCCGCTTGTTGGCGTGCATCAACATCAGGCGCCCGATCCGCTCCTTCTTCTCCTTGGTCGAGTTCATCACATAGGAACCGGACTCCAGCGTCCCGGAATAGACCCGGAAAAACGTGAGCGAACCCACAAACGGATCGGTCATGATCTTGAAGGCCAGGGCGGAAAAAGGCTCGGCATCATCCGAGCGGCGCTGCAACTTTTGCTCCTTGTTGAGGGCGTCACCCTCCACGGGCGGAATGTCGCTGGGCGCCGGAAAATAGTCCACCACCGCATCCAACAGGGGCTGCACCCCCTTGTTCTTGAAGGCGGAACCACAAATCACCGGCACAAAGGAACTCGTCAACACCCCTTTGCGAATACAGGCGCGAAACTCTGCCGTGGAAATCTTGCCACCGTCCAGATAACGCTCCATCAGGGCATCATCCTGCTCCAGGGCGGTCTCCAGCAACTGCTCCCGGTACTCCTCCACCATGTCTGCCATCTCTTCCGGAACGGGAGCCTCCTTGAAGGTGGCACCCAGGGTATCTTCATCGAAGATATAGGCCACCCGGGTGACCAGGTCCACCATACCCCGGAAATTTTCCTCTGCACCCACCGGCAGTTGCAACGGCACAGGACGCGCCCCCAGGCGATCCCGGATCATCCGCACCACCCGGACGAAATCGGCACCCATGCGGTCCATCTTGTTGACAAACGCCACCCGGGGCACCCCGTACCGATCCGCCTGCCGCCACACCGTCTCCGACTGGGGCTGCACCCCACCCACCGAGCAGAACACCGCCACTGCGCCGTCCAAAACCCGCAGGGAACGCTCCACCTCAATGGTAAAGTCCACATGGCCAGGGGTATCGATAATATTGATGCGGTGGTCCTTCCAGAAACAGGTGGTGGCCGCAGAGGTGATCGTGATGCCACGCTCCTGCTCCTGTTCCATCCAGTCCATGGTGGCCGTACCCTCGTGCACCTCGCCCAGCTTGTGGGAACGCCCGGTGTAATAGAGTATGCGCTCTGTCACCGTCGTCTTACCCGCATCAATGTGGGCCATGATGCCAATGTTACGGACACGCCCCAGTGGTATTTCCCTTGCCACTCTGTTCCCCTGTTTGCAAGACCGGCGTCAATCAACCACCAGGCCCCATCTCTTATCCGAATGCCAGTACCCGAACGCCCAACCCCCTACCAGCGATAGTGGGCAAACACCTTGTTGGCCTCAGCCATACGATGGGTCTCATCGCGCTTCTTGACCGTCGCCCCGCGCCCGGCCGCCGCTTCGATCAACTCACCGGCGAGTTTTTCCCGCATGGTCTTCTCGGCCCGCTTGCGGGCATACCCCACCAGCCAGCGCACGGCCAGCGCCTGACGACGACTGGGACGTACCTCCACCGGCACCTGATAGGTCGCACCACCCACCCGTCTGGCCCGCACCTCCACCAAAGGCCGGGTATTCTCCACGGCATCCTTGAAAACCTGCACCGGGTCCTGTTTCGTCCGGTCGGCCACGATCTGCAGGGCGCCATAAAAAACCCGCTCCGCCAGGGCTTTCTTCCCGTCCCGCATAATGCAGTTCATAAACTTGCTCACCATCGGATCGCCATAAGCGGGATCGCCGATCACTTCTCGCTTGGGCACGTCACGGCGCCTGGACATGACAACAACTCCTCACTCTTATCCTACCAGATCGACACAATCAAACACGACAGTCACAAACCCGGAACAATCCGACACTACTTGGGACGCTTCGCCCCGTATCTGGACCGCCCCTGCTTGCGATTCTTGACTCCCTGGGTATCCAATGCGCCACGAATAATGTGATAACGAACACCCGGCAGATCCTTCACACGACCACCCCGGACCAATACCACCGAGTGCTCCTGGAGATTGTGACTCTCCCCGGGAATATAGACGGTCACCTCATGCCCGTTGGTCAAACGGACACGGGCCACCTTGCGCAACGCGGAGTTGGGCTTTTTCGGAGTCGTGGTGTACACACGGGTGCAGACACCACGCTTCTGAGGACAGGCCCCCATCGCCGGCACATTCGTCTTCTTGACCTGCGACTCGCGCCCGATACGGACCAACTGGTTAACGGTCGGCATAATGTTGCACTCTCCAAACCTGCTCAACGGTGGGAAGCCATCTTCCAAAACAGCCCCCCATCATAACTCAGAAACGGGATATGTCAATCCAAAACCACAACCACTTCATCTTTTTTTCGTCCGACCCGACCGACCCCCGGCAACCGGCAATCAGCCCGGCTCCCCGTGTTCCTCGACCGGAACAGGAGTCCGCAATCGCCCCGTACCAGCCGGCACCAGACGACCCACGATAACATTCTCCTTCAGACCGGTCAAGGTGTCCACACGCCCCGCCACCGTTGCTTCGGTCAAAACCCGCGTGGTCTCCTGGAAAGAGGCCGCCGAAATAAAGGAGGGGGTGGACAACGACGCTTTGGTGATACCCAACAGTTGCGGATACCCCACCGCCAGCTCGCCGCCCCGGGCCAGCACCCGCTCATTCTCGATGGCATACGCCGATCTTTCCACCGACTCGCCCACCACGAAAATGGTGTCCCCGGGCGTCTTGATGGCCACCTTCTGCAGCATCTGCCGCACGATCACCTCAATGTGCTTGTCATTGATCTTCACGCCCTGCAGGCGATAGACCTCCTGGATCTCGTTGACCATGAAACGGCACAACGCCTCCAGTCCCAATACCTTGAGAATGTCCTGGGGAACCGGCGAACCCTCCATCAGGGCCTCGCCACGGCGGACCCAGTCGCCATCGTTGACAGCCAACTGCTTGCCCTTGGGGAGAAAATATTCCTGTGGCTCCCCGACTTCCGGGGTAATGATAATGCGCCGCTTGCCCTTCAAATCCTTGCCAAAGGTCACCACCCCGTCAATCTCGGCAATAATGGCAAACTCCTTGGGCTTGCGTGCCTCGAACAACTCCACCACCCGGGGCAAACCGCCGGTAATGTCACGGGTCTTCAGGCTCTTCCTGGGCATCTTGGCAATAATGTCACCCGCCTGCACCATGTCCCCCTCATGGGCAACGATCACCGCCCCCACCGGCAGGAAATAACGCACCTC
>JAMOAX010000202.1:0-4021 GCA_039908555.1 Magnetococcus sp. DMHC-8 | reverse complement strand
CGCCAGATTGCCTGCGGCGCAGGCTGAAATCGCCGCAGCAAAAAGCGGCTGCGGCTCTTTTGAAAAACAACGGCAACGGCACAGTCCCAGGGCGCTGCCCTGGACCCGCCAGGGGGGTGACCCCCCTGGACCCGCAATCCCGGCATGGTGTTCCGGGGGCGAACAGGGACGAAACGATGACCGAGGCCCAGTATAATCCTCTTTTCCGCGGCAAACCAAGTTTGTTCCATGACCATACTGGACATTATCACCTACCCGGATGCCCGCCTGCGTCAGCATGCCGAGAAAATCAACGATTTTGCCGACCCGTCCATCCAGGGACTGGTGGACGACCTGCTGCACACCATGGCCGGCCTGCCAGCCTGCGTGGGCGTGGCCGCCCCGCAAACCGGTCATCCGTATCGCCTGTTGGTGATCCATTGCCAGAATGGTCGCCGCCCCCCTCCCGAACATCACGGTCTCCTGGTGGTTGGCAATCCGGAAATTGTGTCCTGGTCCGGCATGGAAATCGGCCGCGAGGGGTGTCTTTCCCTGCCCGATCATACCGGCAACGTGATGCGCGCCCAGAGTGTGCAGGTGACGTTTCTGGACCGGCATGGCCAGGAACACACCCTGACCCTGAACGGCTTTGAGGCACGGGTGATGCAACACGAAATCGACCATCTGGACGGCAAACTGTTCACAGACCGCATCGTCAGCCGCAAGGCCGACCTGTTCCCGCGCAAACAGCGCACCTGAGATCAGGCAACTATTGCCGTTTCATCTTGCCAACCTTTTTCTTGCCGTAACGGCGGGATAACTGCCGGATAAACAGTCTGGAGGTCTCCGGGTCCAACAGGTCGGCTGGCGGCATTTCGCCGCAGGTCTGTTCATACAACCCCAACAGACGCAGCTCTTGTGTGATGGCTGTGGTCTTGCTCATTGTTCCACCTGGTTTGCGTTCATACATAGTCATTGTGCTGCGCCGGTCCCGGCGCGGGGGTCAAGCACCATGATGCTGAAGGTATCCAAAGCATACCATGTGCCATTGTTGATCCGATCAAACACCTTGAAAAACCACAGGCCGGGAGAAAAATGGCCGGAGATGGGCATGGCGGCAGTATACAGGGGCAGGGTGCCGGCTTTGAAGGTCGGTACGGCGGGATAGGCCATTTCACCGACCTTGTCGCCCTGCTGGCTGATGATCTCCACCCGGAAGGCATGCACCCCCGGCTTGATCAGCAGCAAATCCAGGATCAGATAGCCCAGCAGGCCGGACGGTTGATTGTGCAACACCTTGACCATCGACAGAGGACGGACCCCGCCCTCGTCGTCTTCGGCGACCTGGTCGGAAAAATAGGCGTTGGTGATGTAGGCCGGCTGCCGGAAGGCGGGAGCCGCCGTGCCCGGCAGGCTCCACAGCCAGCCCAGGACGATCACCAGACCGGCCGTCAACAGGGGTCTGGAGCGGATCAAAAACCGTCTCCCTCGCTCAAACGGGCCAACTGTTCCGCCTGATGGTGTGCCGCCAGCGTCTCCACAATCTCGGTCAGGTCGCCCTGCAACACCTGATCCAGCTTGTGCAGCGTCAGATGCACCCGGTGATCGGTGACCCGTCCTTGTGGAAAATTGTAGGTGCGAATCCGCTCCGAACGGTCTCCCGAACCCACCTGATCCCGTCGGTCCCTGGAACGCTCGTCATGGGCGGCCCGCTGTTCCAGGTCGTACAGGCGGGCCTTGAGTACCTTGATGGCCTGGGCCTTGTTTTTATGTTGTGATTTTTCATCCTGACAGATCACCACCAGTCCGGTGGGCAGGTGGGTGACCCGTACCGCCGAATCGGTGGTGTTGACACTCTGACCGCCCGGACCGGAGGCACGAAAGACATCAATGCGCAGATCATCCCGTTCGTTGATCTGCACCGCCACCTCGTCGGCCTCCGGCAGGATGGCCACCGTGCAGGCCGAGGTGTGAATGCGCCCGCCGGCCTCGGTCACCGGCACCCGCTGAACACGGTGCGCCCCCGATTCATACTTGAGCGCACTGTACACCCCCACGCCGCTGATCATGGCAATCACCTCCTTGAACCCCCCCAGGGCGGTGACACTGCTGCTGAGGGTTTCCACCCGCCAGCCCCGCAGTTCGGCATAACGGCCATACATCCGAAACAGGTCGGCCGCAAACAGACTCGCCTCTTCACCACCCGTGCCGGCCCGGATTTCCAGGATGATATTCTTGTCATCATTGGGGTCCCTGGGCAGCAGCAGCAGTTGAATCACCCGCTGTTGCCGGGCCATCTGCTCCTTGAGGCTCTCCCGCTCCTCCTGGGCCATCTCCCGCAGGTCGGCGTCGCTGTCCGGATTGTTGAGCAGTTCCGTCGCCTCCTGCCACTGCTGCGCCAGCGCCTGCCAAACCCGCCGGGCCTCCACCACCGGGTCCAGATCGGCATATTCCTTGCTGAGACGGGCAAACTGGGCCGGATTGAAGGCCTCCTCCTGGCGCACGGCACCGGTCCGGGTCTGACCCAGCAGGTCACTCAACTCCGCATGACGCCGGGCCATCAAATCCAGTTTCTGGGCAAGATTGGCGGATACATCCATGTTCGATTTGACCGTTGCCGGTCACTCCAGTTCAAAAAGTTTGCGGGCGGCCGCCACATACAGGGCGCCATCCGGTTCCGCCGCCAGGTGCCGCAACTGGCTGAGGGGAGAGTGCAGCATTTTGTTGACCAGCAGACGACCCAGGGCCTCCACCCGTTTTTGTCCCTCCGGGGTCAGGTCGGACCAGCCGGCCAACGCCCGGGCCACCTCCTGATCACGCAGGGTTTCCAGCTTTTGCCGCAATGCCACCAGGGTCGGCACCACCTCCAGGGTATCCAGCCACTGGCTGAAGGCGGGAATGGCCTGGGCAATCATGCCCTCGGCGGTTGCCATCTCCCGGCCCCGGTCCTTCTGGTTGTCGGCGACAATCCTGCTCAAATCGTCAATATCATACAGGAAGGCATTGTCCACGTCACTGATTCGCGGGTCCAGATCCCGCGGCACGGCAATATCGATGTAAAACTGGGGACGCTGCCGCCGCTGCTTGAGGGCCCCGCGCACCATGGCGGCACTGACCAGAGGCACGGCAGAACCGGTGGACGAGATGACAATATCGGCCCGGGGCAGCACCTCACCCAGGGCCTCCAGGGAATAGGCCTGCCCCTGAAAATTCTCCGCCAGCACCTGGGCGCGGGCCAGCGTGCGGTTGGCCACCAGAATGGTGACACCATGGGCGGTCAGATGGCGGGCCGCCAGTTCACACATCTCCCCGGCCCCCAGCAGCAGGCAGGTGTGCCCCGTCAGTTCACCAAATATCTTGCGCGCCAGCGCGACCGCCACCGAGGCAATGGAGACAGGATGACGGGCGATGCCCGTGTCGGTGCGAATCTGTTTGGCCACCTGAAAGGCCAGATGGAAAAATTTGTTCAGGACCGTTCTGGCCGCCCCGCAGTCGACCGCAGCCCGGTAGGCCTGTTTCATCTGACCCAGAATCTGGGCCTCGCCCACCACCAGAGAGTCCAGGCTGGCCGCCACACGCATGCCGTGGCGCATGGCCTCGGCGCCGACATGGCTGTACAGATGGGGCAGAAGGGTGTCCCGGTCCACGCCGCGACTGGCCGCCAGCCACTGACTGGCCGTGGCAACGCCATTGTCCGGGTCGGTGCACACCCCGTAGAGCTCCACCCGATTGCAGGTCGACACCAACAGCCCCTCGTGCATCCCCTCCAGGTTCAGCAACCGGGTCAGGGCCGGCGCAAGCTCCTCGTCGGCAAAGGCCAACCGCTCGCGCAGTGCCACCGGCGTCGTTTTATGGTTCAGTCCGACAACGATGAGTTTCATGGTTTATGTGGCATTCATGCATGCGCCCTGCGCACCACGCGCTGTTTCACGGGAAAAAGGCTCATGATAGCCCGGATGGACCGACTGGAGAAAGGGTTCTTTCCCGCCGTTCCGGTCGTATTTTTTCCAGTCTGTTTTCAATGCCGGTTGCAGGAGGTGTA
>JAMOAX010000201.1:0-4031 GCA_039908555.1 Magnetococcus sp. DMHC-8 | reverse complement strand
CAATCTGGCGATGATCGCTGGTTGGCCTGCGGCGCATGCTGAAAAGGCCGCAGCAAAAACCGGCTGCGGCTTTTTTGACTCGCCAGCTTGCCTGCGGCGCATGCTGAAAAGGCCGCAGCAAAAACCGGCTGCGGCTTTTTTGAAAGTCAACGGCCACAGCAAAGTCCCAGGGCGCTGCCCTGGACCCGCCAGGGGGGTGACCCCCCTGGACCCGCAATAACCACACATCCCAAAATGGGGGCGGTTTAACGACAGGAACTGGGCACGTAGCGCGGGTCCAGGTTGCTGGTGCAGGCCCAGGAGATGCTGCCCGCATTCTCCGTGCCGGTCAGGGTGATGGTCTTGCCGCTCAGTATCGCATCCTGCGCGTTGAACAATACCGTGATCACGTTGTTCGCCACTGTCACAGAGGTCACATGGGTGCCACTGATGGTGGCCGCCGCAGAGAGACTGGCAGCAGTATTGTCGGCTGGCCAGTTCGAGGTGCTCATGCGGTACTCGGCCACCGCCTGCTTGGCGCCGGACGACAGGCTCAGCCCCTCACCCGCCTTGGCACGCACGACATAATCCTTGTAAGCCGGCAGGGCAACGGCCGCCAGAATACCGATGATGGCGATCACAATCATCAATTCGATCAGGGTGAAACCCTGTTGACGCATATTTTTGTCCATGGTTCCTCTCCTTAACCGACAGAAAAAAGAGAACCCCCCGGCACTGCCGAGGGGTCCGTCTGATGTGAGCCAAGTGGGATGAGGCGCAGTTTTAACGACAGGCACTGGGCACATAGCGCGGGTCGAGGTTGCTGGTGCAGGCCCAGGAGATACTGCCCGCATTCTCCGTGCCGGTCAGGGTGATGGTCTTGCCGCTCAGGATCGCATCCTTCGCGTTGAACAGTACCGTGATCACGTTGTTCGCCACCGTCACGGAGGTCACATAGGTGCCACTGATGGTGGCCGCCGCAGCCAGACCGGCGGTCGTATTGTCGGCTGGCCAGTTCGAGGTGCTCATGCGGTACTCGGCCACCGCCTGTTTGGAACCGGACGCCAGGCTGAGCCCCTCACCCGCCTTGGCACGCACGGCATAATCCTTGTAGGCCGGCAAAGCAACGGCCGCCAGAATGCCGATGATGGCGATCACGATCATCAATTCGATCAGGGTAAAACCCTGCTGACGCATATTCTTGTCCATGGTTCCTCTCCTTGAGGTGAATGATTGTTGGGTTTGGGCGCTACCGACCGACCTGCCCGGCCCGCCGTTGAGAAACAGTAAAGCAACCATCAAGCCAAAATTAAAAAATTCAATTTATCGATACTTTACAAGAACAACTCTGCCACATCCGCAGACCCGCCACAGCCCAGCCTGCCGACAACCGGCCAGTCAGACCGATTTTTTTACATGACATGACAAAAAAAATGTCACTTAACCCACCTTTTCCACCACCAGCAGGAATACACCCTGATCAGGCGTCTGGCTGACAATCCGACACCCCTCCTCCTGCAGCGAACGGGGTATGTTTTCCAGGGGCTCCCCCGGATTCAGGCGAATGCCGAGTCGGGCACCCGACGGCAGGGTTTCCAGGCGCAGTTTGACCCGGACGAAGGTCATGGGACAGACATCCCCGGTGATGTCGATCCAGTCGTCAATCACGGACAGTCACCTGGCAGACGGCGCAGTGGGGGTCCTTCCGGACAGACATGGTCTCATAGATCCCCTCACCCGGACAAAAGGACAGCGCACTGTACCACACATTCCGGGTGTTGTCCAGCAGCGACCTGATGGTCTCCATGGCCAGTATCGAGCCGACCACACCGGCCCCCAGGTCGGTCAACAGTGGGTCGGCGTGCCGGGCCGCTGCCACTGTCCCACCGGCTGCAACCACACACGCCAGGCAGGGAGCCTGGGGATCACGCCCGACCCGGGCGATGACATACCGATCCGCCAACCGCCAACCGCCCAGCAGGATCTGGCCGGTCTGCAGGGCTGCCAGGTTGCACAATGCCCGACTGGCCGGTTCATCCTCTGCCAGCACGGCCAACTGCCAGGTCGCCATCTGTCCGGCCAGCCCGGGCAGATCAACGGGACTCGCAAGCGCTGTCGTTCTGACCAGGGGATTCAAGAGATGGACCGCCGCACACAACGCCACCGACCGCACCGTATCCATGACCACCAGATGCCCCAGACCGGCACCCGCCAGGTACAGGGTCAACGGCGTGCCCATCATACCGGCCCCCACAATTCCGACCGTGGCCTGGTTCAGCCGTCGCTGTCCCCGCCCGCCCACCTCCCCGAGCAGGATCGGTCGGGAATACCGTTCCAGCCACTCTCCATCCATCGACCCGTCCCGTTCACCCATGGCGCCCACCCAACCGGTTGCCGGCAAACATCATTCGTCCCGGAACAACGGGGTGGAGAGATACCGTTCGGCAAAGTCCGGCAGAATGGCCACCATCCGTTTGGACCCGGCGGACGACTGCTCCTGCTGCTGCCTGGCCCAGGCCAGGGCAGCCGCCAATACCGCCCCCGAGGAAATGCCACAACAGATACCCTCCTGGCGGGCACACTCGTGCATCATCTCTACCGCCTGCCTGTCTCCCACCCGCATGACGGTGTCAATCAACCGGGCATCCAGGATGGATGGTACAAAACCGGCCCCGATCCCCTGGATGGCATGCTGGCCCGGCGTCCCGCCGGAGAGCACCGGGGAATTGTCCGGTTCCACAGCCACCACATGCAGGTGCGGCAACCGCTCACGCAGGGCCCGACTGATGCCCGTCAACGACCCGCCCGTACCCACGCCCGCCACCAGCACATCCAACCGGCCATCCGTATCTGCCAGGATCTCCTGTGCCGTGGTGGCGGCATGGACCGCCGGGTTGACCGGATTGTCAAACTGATTGGGCATAAAGCTGTTCTTTTCCTGCCGCACGATCTGCCGGGCCCGATCAATGGCCCCGCGCATGCCTGCCGCCGCCGGGGTGAGCACCAGCTCCGCCCCCAGCAACCGCAACAAATTGCGCCGCTCCACCGACATGGAGTCGGGCATGGTCAGGATCAAACGCAAACCTTGCGCCGCACACACACAGGCCAGGGCAATGCCGGTATTGCCGGAGGTGGGTTCCACAATCACCGTATCCGCCCGCACCCGGCCCGACTGCCGGGCGGATTCGATCATGGCCAGACCGATGCGATCCTTCAACGATCCCGTAGGATTGAAAAATTCCAGCTTGGCGAGCAGGTCACCGTGCAAACCGGCGGTCAGACGGTTGATGCGAACCAGCGGGGTGTGACCTATTGTCGCAGTGATGTCCTGGTAAATGCCTGGCATGGCAAAATGTCCACCCATGAAAGTTGCAAGAAAACGGCAGGCAGGAGATCGTCACGGAAACCGGTCCCCCGGGCCTGCAGACGTTTTTCAAACAGAACAGGCGGGACAGTGGGGATCGGTCGCCCACGGGACAATACGCCGTCTGGCAGACCAGACATCAATGGTCAACAGGCGCCCCAGCAGGGGCCGTCCGGCGCCCTGCAACAGCTTGACCACCTCCAGAGCCATCAACCACCCCACCTCTCCGACCAGGGGACCGAACACCCCTTCGGTGCGACAGGTGGCCCCCTCCCGGGGCGGCGGGCCACCGAACAGACAGCGCAAACAGGGTCGGCCACCCGACGCAATGGTGCACAGTTGCCCCCGCACCCCCGTGGCCGCCCCATGCACCAGGGGAAACCGGTACCACACCGCTGCATCGTTGGCCGCAAAACGGGTGGCAAAATTGTCCGAGCCATCCACCACCACGGCATATTCCGACGCCACGGCTCCGATGGCATCCCGATCCGTCAGGCGCCGGGGAATCGGCTCCACATGACAGGCGGGATACCGTTCCCGTATCCGCAAGCCGGCCTGGCCCGCCTTGCCCTGACCGATATCAGCGGTGCCATACAAAATCTGCCGGTGCAGATTGGACAACGCCACCTGGTCATCATCCGCCAACCCCAGACGACCCACTCCCGCCGCCGCCAACGCCATGGCCACG
>JAMOAX010000046.1:0-19898 GCA_039908555.1 Magnetococcus sp. DMHC-8 | reverse complement strand
GTGTTCCTGCCCGACGGGCCGCTGCAGAGTGCCGCTTTTTTGTTGGCCAGTGGCGTCTGGATCTGGACTCTGGCCGTCAACCTCAATCCGTTGCTCCGCTTTGACGGTTATTTTTTGCTTGCCGACCTCCTGAATGTGCCCGATCTGCAGCAACGTGCCTTTCAATTGGGACGCTGGCAGTTGCGGGAGTGGCTGTTCGGGCTGGGCCTGCCGCCACCGGAGCCGTTCAACAAGGGGATGCGGCGTTGGCTGGTCGGCTTTGCCTGGGCGGTCTGGTGCTATCGGCTGGTTCTCTTCCTGGGTATCGCCCTGCTGGTCTACCATGAATTTTTCAAACTGCTGGGGGCGTTGCTGCTGGTGGTGGAGGTGGGATGGTTCATCGTGCGTCCCATGGTGCGAGAGATGCGGGAGTGGTGGGCAGTGCGACAACAATGGCGATGGAACAGGCAGACACTGCGTTCGCTCATCCTGTTTGGTGTCATATTGGCCTGGCTGGCCCTGCCTTGGCAGGTGACTTCCGTCCAGGCGCCGGCCTTGCTGCTGCCCGCCGAACAGATGGTGATCTATGCTCCGGTGGCGGCTCAGGTCATGCAACTGCCGGTGGCATCCGGGCAGGCGGTCAGCCAGGGGGATCTGTTGGCACTGCTCGATGATCCGGACCTGCGCTATCGACTGGACAAAGTGGAGCGGACCATTCTGTTGTTGCGCTGGCGTCTGGCCGTCCAGACCATGGAAAACGATCCCCTGGCATGGGAACCCGTCCTGCAGCAGGAACTCACGGCCGCCCATGCCGAACGGCAGGCCCTGCTGGATGAGCAGAACCGGTTGCGGATCGAGGCGCCCTTTGCCGGTCGGGTGGTGGATGTGGCCGGTGATGTCCGCACCGGTGACTGGCTGGCCAGGGATGAAGCGCTGCTGACCGTCATTGGCGGCACGCATCCCCTGGTCAAGGGATACGTGACCGAGGAGGATCAGGCGCGGATTGCCGTGGGAGCCAGGGGCCTGTTCTATCCCGGTCAACCTGCTGCGGAGCCGCTGGCCGGTCAGGTGCTGCGGATCGACCAGACTCCCACCCGCCATCTGCCGTTACCCTATCTGGCCTCCACGCAGGGCGGCACCGTGCCGGTCCGCGAGCAAAAGGATGGTCGGTTGGTTGTAGAGGGCTCCCGTTATCGGGTCGATCTGCAATTGGAGCAGCCCTGGCCGGTCGGGCAGATCCAGCGCGGCCTGCTGCACATTCAATCCGCTCCCGACACTCTGTTGGCCCAGTGGTGGCGCGCCGCCCAGGCGCTTTATCGACGGGAAAGCGGGTTTTGATCGTGACCCGACGATGACGATTGGGGCAGAATGGGCGTGACAAGCATAATGAGATTTTTTATTACAAAAATTTTATTTGGTGCATGGTATTGTGTCGCACTGGGCAACGGATTTTGGTATGATTCCCCCCTGTGGGCAGCACTTGGCCGCACTACGCGGTTGCGATGGTATTCACTTCAACATGGCTGGGAGGGAACATGAAAAACCTGAAGTTGGCTGGGAAATTGGGTTTGGGATTCGCTGTCATTCTGGTGATGGTGGTCTTTGTGGCCGTGGTGGGCAACCGCGGGTTTTCTGCTGTCGTCAAGCGGGTGGCCAATCAGACCATTGTGAATGAAATGGAACACCAGGCCACTCTGGCTTTGCGCACCGAGCGCAACTTTGCGAGTGACCGGAGCGACAAACATCTGGAAGCGGCCGGCAAGGCGGTGGAGACCATCAAAAGCCTGTCGGCGACTGCCCGGGAACACCATTTCAAGGATCCTGTGGACCAGGAGCATATGACCAGGACCGGTCAACTGGCCGAGCAGTATGGCAGGGCCTTTGCCCTGCTGGTACAGGCGGAAAAGGAGAGCGCGCAGCGGCTGGAGGCCATGCGGGGATTGTCAAAAACAGTTTTGACGGCCATCGATCAATTGGAGGCGAGTCAGTATCAAAAGTTGCGTGAGCAGGGCAAGGCCGTCGGGACCCAGAATGCGACAGAATTTCAGGAACAGTTGGAGCTTCGTATCAAGAGGCTGGACGACGCGAGCGGAGTGGTCAAACACTTTGTGGATGCCCGTCTGGGCGAGAAGGAGACGCTGCTCTCCAATGGCACCAATGCCAAGGATGTGCAGCGGACTCGGGACGGAGTCGCCAAGGCCAAGGCCGTTGCCGAGGAGATGCTCGCCTTGTTCAAGGACCCGAAGGATATCGGCCTGGGCAAGACGGTCCTGACCTCCTTGACCGAGTATTTGCAAGGGTTCGAGGCCTTGCTGACCCAGATCGAACAGCATCACAAGCTCGAGAAGGAGATGATTGCTGCCCGCCGGCAGTTGAACGAGCTGGTCGGCCAGGTTTCCGATGGACAAAAAAACAAGCTGCAGGCCGAAATTGCCAGCTCCGAGCAGATGATCTGGCTGGGCAGTCTGCTGGCCGTGGTGTTGGGAGTGGTGTTGGCCTATCTGATCTCCAGGAGCCTGGTGTCGGCCATCACCGGTTGCATCGGCAACATGGTGCGCATGGCCGGTGGCGACCTCAGCATTCGTTGCATCTCCAATCGCCAGGATGAACTGGGAGACATGTCGAGGGCGATCGATGCCATGGCGGTCAAGTTGCGGGAGGTGTTGGGTGAAGTGACGAGCGCGGCCGAGCAGGTTTCCATCGGCAGCAATGAAATTTCGGATGCCGCCCAGAATCTTTCCCAGGGAGCCACCGAACAGGCCGCTGCCATCGAGGAGACCTCGTCGGCCATGGAGGAGATGTCATCCAATATCAGCCAGAATACCGACAATGCCAATACGACGCAGAACATTGCGCAGAAAGCCGCCCGGGATGCCGCGGAAGGCGGGTCAGCGGTGAATCAGGCCGTGCATGCCATGAAGGATATTGCCTCGAAAATCGGCATTATCGAGGAGATTGCCCGGCAGACCAACCTGCTGGCCCTGAATGCGGCCATCGAGGCTGCCAGGGCGGGCGAGCACGGCAAGGGTTTTGCCGTGGTGGCGGCAGAGGTGAGAAAACTGGCTGAACGCAGCCAGACGGCGGCCGGCGAGATCAGCCAGTTGTCCGCCTCCAGCGTGGGTGTCGCAGAGAAGGCTGGTGGAATCATTGATAAGCTGGTGCCTGATATTCAAAAAACGGCGGAGTTGATCCAGGAGATTGCGGCGTCCAGTCAGGAACAGAACCAGGGGGCGGGACAGATCAATCAGGCCATCCAGCAACTGGATCGGGTGATCCAAAAGAACGCGGGCTCTTCCGAGGAGATGGCGGCCACTGCCGAAGAGTTGAGCTCGCAAGCCGACCTGATGGCACAGTCCATCGCCTTTTTCAATCTGGGTCCGCAGGAGGGGGGTACGGCCCAGCGCCCCGCCCGGCGCGCCCCGACTGCCAGGCCGCAGATGGCACCGGTACAAAAGCGGGCCCCCGCCAAAGCGCTGCCCGCCCCGGCCCGCAAGCCGGGCGGCAACAGCGCACCGAAATCCGGCGGCGTCGCGTTGAAGATGGCCCATTCGGACGACGAGTTTGAATCCTTCTGATCGGGAAATAGACCGGGTGCCGGGGAGGGTGACCTCCCCGGCACCGTGATCCAGGGTGCTTCCTGTCATCAACCGGCCAACGACAAATGGCGCGGAGATTGATCCAGTTCGGCGGCAATCTCGGACACTTGGCTGGCCTGATGCATGGCCGTGTCGCTCTTTTGCCCGAACGCCGCCGGTCGTGCGGGTGATGGTCAGCAGGTGGGGGGAGTTCCTGGACGGAAGAGGGGGGGGGGACGGTGCGGGGCGCCGGCCAACCGGAAGAGATGCCGCGTTCTCCGGTTGACCGACAGGGATCAATGCGAACCGTTACTACAATCCGCCCAACCCGTCACGCGAGGCACCCGCGATGTGCTGAACCGGTTGGATGGCGGGGACTTCCGGCCTGTTGGCATACTCCTCCGAATCGGTTGCGGTTGTGTCGGCAGCGGCATCGGCGACCTGCACCGACTGCTTGCTGTTCAATTGTGCAAACGACTGATCCAGCAGGACTGCCATCCTGTTGTCCCGTGCCACGGCAGATCGGCCACCAAACACCACCCCAATCAACCGGGTCGGACCCCGCACCGTCGAAGCCACCAGATTGAACCCGGAAGCGCGGATATAACCGGTCTTGATGCCATCCATGCCCCGGTAGCGGCTCATCAAGTGATTGTGATTGTTGTGACGCACGCCGGCATAGGTAAAACCCCCACGGCTGAAGTAGGGATAATATTGCGGGTGGTGGTAGATCAAGGCATATCCCAAAATGGCCATGTCCCGTGCCGTGGTGACCTGCTCATCGTTGGGCAGACCGGAGGGATTGCGAAAGACCGTACGATGCATGCCCAGGGACTTGGCCTTGTTGGTCATCATGCGGGCAAACTGCTCCTCACTGCCACCCAGCGCTTCCGCCACTACCATGGTGGCGTCATTGGCCGACTTGGTCACCAATCCCAGCAGGGCATCCTCGACTCGAATTTGCTGACCGGCGCGCAACCCCAGCTTGGAAGGTTCCTGATTGGCAGCGTGCTGGGAGACCGGCAACATCTGATCCAGGCGCAGATGACCACTCTTCAGGGCCTGAAACGCCAGGTAAAGGGTCATCATTTTGGTCAGGGAGGCAGGGTGACGCAGTTCATCCGGGTGGGTGGCATGCAAAATTCGACCTGTTCGGGCGTCCATGACGAGGTCGGCATAACCGGCAGTGGTATTCACAGCTGGCCGATGGTGCTTGGCCTGTTTCGTACCGGCGGCTCGCGCCCCTCTGGCATCCTTTTGACGTTTGCCGACCGGCAGACGGTTGGCTGATTTGGACCATTTGTGGCTGGACTTGTTATGAGCAGATCGGCGTTGCTTGTCTGTCGCATCGGCGGTAAAAGGGCTCCACATCCCGACCAACACCATCAGTATCAGGAAAATTTTGACAATTCCGGTTCTGCGACATAATGGAAGCATAGCTCTTTTTTCCCACTGTTGATTTTCGGGTTGACAGATAGTAGCGTGACTGACCCGGAAAAACCTTCCCCCGACGGACCGTTCAGCCCGCACCCAGACTGGCGTGCGTGCCGCCCGACAGCCGTCGGCTTGCCGGAATGTTGCTCCTGTTGCCCTTGCCGAAAGCAATTATGTTGCCAAACTCATCCTGCTCATCCAACAGACTGAAAGTTCAAGAAAAATCGTGAAATAAACGACCTGAAACACAACCCGGATAACCAGGTTAGTGACAGTTGGCTGACCGTGCTGCCGATCAATCTGCCAGAACGGTGTCAGTGGTGGTGAATGATTGGCGCCAACCGACCTGTCATTCCCTGCGCCGTACCGCCGCCCACGGCGCAACACGGTCTCGATCTATCGTGATCGTCCCCTTCTGGTTTTCAATAACACACACGCCTGGATTTGCAGCTTTTCCCCGCTTGGCTTGGCATAATCCATGATGTGAGGGGGGCTGTCAAGCCTGTTGTTGTGAAGGTGGGTTGTCCGGTTCCAATTTTGTGCTGTTGAGAAACCAACGGGCAGATTGGTCGGGCTGGGAGGGAAAGTACCAGTGCACATAGGAGGCACGCACTTGCATCCAGCGTACCCCGTTGTCACCGCGTTTCAATCGGAAGGCCGGCGTCAATGTCGATGAGTCACGCACGGAGTGGTGAAATTCATGGCCGCGCACGCCGGAATGGTCTTGACGGTAGCCGAGCCCGGCCAGACGCTCTGTCATGCGGGTGTGGATCGGCAACACCCCGGCCATGGGCCAGCAGCGACCGGCATGATCAGTCAAGGTGTCGCCCAGGGCCATCATGCCGCCGCATTCGGCCAACACCGGCAGACCAGCGCCACAGATTTGACGGATGCCGGGCCAGGTGGAAGAGACGGAGAGCGCTTCTGCGTGCAACTCCGGATATCCCCCCGGCAACCACAGGGCATCGCTGCCTTCCGGCAGCGGTTCACCCGCCAACGGGGAAAAAAACAGCACCGTGGCGCCCTGGTCCTGCAGCCAATCCAGATTGGCAGGGTAGATAAAGCAGAATGCCTGATCCCGGGCGACAGCAACCCGTTTGCCGATCAACCTGGCACCCGTCGGTTGCAGGGCGGGGTTGCGTGTGCCGCCTTCACAACCAGCCGACGCGACCTCCCACAACCTGTCCATGTCCAGTGTCAAGGCGGCCAGCAAAGCCGAGGTGGTAGGGACTGCCTGATCCCAGGGCAGCAACAAACCCAGATGACGATTTCCCAGCCCGATGGCTGGCGTCTGGGCCAGCCAACCCAGCAGAGGAGGCAGGTCATGGTCTTGCAACGCCTGTTGCAGAATGCGGGCATGTCTGGTGCTGCCGACCCGATTGGCCAGCACCCCTGCCAGTTTGAATTCTTTGGCATACTGGACAAATCCAGCCACCAGAGGGACGATGGAACCCGCCATGCCCCTGGCATCGACCACCAGCAGCACCGGCATTTCCAATGCTGCTGCCAGCGCTGCGGTGGATCCCGGACCGCCCACACCCTCCCGACCGTCATACAACCCCATCACCCCCTCCACCACAGCCACCTCTCCCTCCCGGCAGTGCTGCTTGAGCAATGTCCGGCTGGCCATCGCCCCGACCATGACGGTATCCAGGGAGTAGGAGGGGCGCTGGCATACGACCGCATGCCAGAGGGGATCAATAAAATCCGGTCCCGCCTTGAAGGGGGCGACGCCCCAACCCGCGGCCCGCAACGCCGCCATGACCGCCAGAGTGACCGTGGTCTTGCCGGAGTGGGACTGACTGGCTGCCATGAGAAATCCCGGTGTGCTTTGCATGACAGATATGCTAGCATTTCACCAAATCGGATGACAGGGCAGACGTTGCAGACGGCAGAAATCGTGACAGAAACGATCAGTAACGAAACAATGCAGCAATCCCTGCGAGGGATGGGCGGATAGTATCGATTGTGAAACGGGGTGGTGGTATGACAGAAACACCCGACAAAGTCGTTGGGCGCATCCTGGTCCTGACGGGGGATGGCAAAGGCAAATCCACCAGTGCCTTCGGCATGGCCATGCGTGCGGCGGGTTGGGGGCAGCGGGTGTGCGTTATTCAGTTTCTCAAAAAAGCCTCTCGCAAAACCGGTGAAGCCGTTGCCGCCCGTCAATTGGCCATCGAATGGCTGACCCTGGGCGACGGCTTTACCTGGCAAAGTCCCGACTTGGCACGGGACCGTGCCACCTGTCAACGGATTTGGCAACAATGTCGGGACAAGATTGTCGCCAACGCCTACGACATGATCGTTTTGGACGAAATCAATGCCGTGTTGGCTTGGGGGTGGTTGCCGGTGGTCGACGTGATTGACTGCCTGCAGCGGGAAAAGCCGCCGGGATTGCATCTTGTTTTGACGGGACGCGATGCGCCATCGGCGCTGATCGCTGTTGCTGATACCGTTACTGAAATGGTATCTGTCAAGCATGCCTTCCAGACAGGTGTCAAGGCAACCAAGGGAATTGAGCTGTAGCGGCATGGGGGTGCCTGTGTGCAACAGAAACTGTTACAGTAATGAATGACTGTCTCCTGTGTGTGCCGTCTGCCCTGGTGATGGATCACTTGCTGGGGGAGGTGCCTCGTTTTCATCCCTTGGTGGGATTCGGTCGCTGGGCCATGGCCATGGAGCGATGGCTGTACGGTGCGGAGGGAGAGGCGGTCATACAGGGCAGGATGCGTGGTTTGTTGGCGGTGCTGTTGCTGCTGATTCCACCCCTGTTGTTGTCGGTCTGGTTGACGGCGATGGGTGGCTGGGTGGGTATGGTGGTGCAGGGCGTGACACTGTACCTGGCTGTTGGCGGACGCGCGTTGCGGGAACACGGGTTGGCGGTGGTGCAGGCCATGGCGGAGCAGGGATTGCCAGGGGCCCGTCAAAAAGTGGGTTGGCTGGTCAGTCGGGAGACCGCTGACCTGGATGAGGCGGGTGTGGCACGGGCTGCGGTGGAATCGCTGCTGGAAAACGGTTGTGACGCCATTTTTGGCGCCCTGTTCTGGTTCATGTTGCTGGGCGCACCAGGCGCCGTATTGTACCGGTTGGCCAATACACTGGATGCCATGTGGGGGTATCGGAATGATCGTTATCGGTCATTCGGCTGGGCGGCGGCCCGACTGGATGACCTGTTGAACCTGGTGCCAGCCCGTCTGACCGCCTTCACCTACGTACTGGTTGGTCATTCCCGTGGGGCCTGGCGGGCCTGGCGAAGCTGTCGTATTCGGAAAAGTCCCAACGCCACCCTGGTGATGGCCGCCGGGGCCGGTGCACTGGGTGTCCGTCTGGGCGGTGAGGCCGTTTACCATGGTCAATCCATACCGGCGCCCCTGTTGGGAGCAGGACCGACCCCAACATGGCAGGACATCCCGAGAGCCGCGCAACTGCTGCGCCGCGGCTTGTTGCTCTGGGCTGCTGTTGCACTCGTGCTGGGGGGAGTGGCCCTTGCTTGAACACGGTGGTGGCATACGGCGGGCGGCTGCGCAGTTTGGCCTGCCTCTTGACCAATGGCTGGATCTTTCCACAGGCATCAATCCGTTGGGATGGCTCCCCTTGGCCATACCCCGATCTTGCTGGGCCCGTTTGCCGGAAGAGGAGGATGGGCTGGAAGAGATTGCCCGCGCCTATTACCGGGTTGCCGTTCTCCTGCCCCTGGCCGGTTCCCAGTCTGCCATCCAGGCTTTGCCGCATTTGCGACCACCGGGCCGGGTGGCCGTGCTGGGGCCCACCTATGCCGAGCACGCAGCGGCCTGGGCCGCCGCCGGTCATACCGTGGCAGAGGTGACTTTGGCCGATCTGGAGGTGGGCATGGAACGGTTTGACGTGGTGGTAGTGGTCAATCCCAACAATCCCACTGGCTTGCTGCTGCCGATCCCCCGGCTTCTGTCCTGGCAGGAACGCTTGCAGCGTGCTGGAGGATGGTTGGTGGTGGATGAAGCTTTCATGGATGTCACTCCCGTCCACAGTCTGGCCGGGCAGGTGGGGTTGCCAGGGCTGATCCTGTTGCGTTCTCTGGGCAAATTTTTTGGTCTGGCCGGTGCACGGGTGGGGTTCCTGCTGGCCGAAGCGGCCCTGCTGGAGAGAGTGCGTGCTTTGTTGGGTCCCTGGCATCTGGCCGGGCCCTCCCGATGGCTGGCGGGGCAGGCCCTGGCGGATGTGGCCTGGCAGGAGGAGAGCCGATGCCGGTTGCCTGCGGCTGCCCGTCGTCTGGCCGGGTTGTTGGGTGCACATGGCTGGTCGCCGGCGGGTGGCACTGCCCTGTTCCAGTGGGTGGTCACGGCACAGGCGGAACAGGGCTGGCTGACGCTGGCCAGACGGGGCATCCTGGTCCGCCATTTTCCCGAATGGCGCGCGCTGCGCATTGGGTTGCCGGGCGAGGAGCCGGAGTGGTCCCGGCTGGCAGAGGGGCTGGACGCCCTCACCAGGATGGACCATGACGCCGCCGGCCCGGGTTTGCCATGAGCACGCACCTGATACTGGGAGGGGCCCGTTCCGGCAAAAGTGCGTTTGCCGCGCGACTGGCGACGGAGAGTGGTCTGCCCGTACTGTTTGTGGCCACCGCCCGGGCCACGGACGCGGAGATGACACAGCGTATCCGGCAGCATCAGGCCAGCCGTCCAGCCCACTGGCAACTGCTGGAAGAGCCTGTGCAGTTGGGATCGGTCCTGGCGACCCATGCCGGGTCGGATCGCCTGCTCCTGGTGGATTGCCTGACCCTGTGGTTGACCAACCTCCTGCTGCATGAGGATGCTTCCCGGTTGGAGCAGGAGCGGGCAGCATTGTGTCAGGCGCTGCATGCGTCGGCTGGTCCCGTCCTGTTGGTCAGCAATGAAACCGGTCTGGGGGTGGTCCCGATGGGTGCACTCACCCGCCGGTTTGTCGATGAAAACGGCTTGTTGAATCAACAATTGGCCCAGTATTGCACCCGCGTTACCTGGGTGGTGGCCGGTCTTCCCCTTTCTCTCAAAGGATGACAAACGATGATCTCGTGCAGTTGGCTGGCCCAGTCGATTCCCTCCCCCTCGACAGAAATGGCCAAACTGGCGGAACAGCGCCAGGCCCAGTTGACCAAACCGGCCGGTTCTCTGGGGCGCATGGAGGAATTGGCCATCCGTTTGGCGGCCCTGCAGCGTACTCTCACGCCCTCCCTGGAACGGGTGCGCATTGTGGTGTTTGCCGGTGATCATGGGGTGGCAGTCGCCGGGGTCTCTGCCTTTCCCCAGTCGGTGACGGTGGAGATGATCCGCAATTTTTCCCGTGGCGGGGCGGCCATTGCCGTGTTGGCGCGCCAGACGGGCGCCGATCTGGAGGTGGTGGATGTGGGATCGGTGGCCGATCCGTCGCCACTGCCCGGTGTGCTCTCCCGTCGGGTGGGCGCAGGGACCCGGGATTTCCGCAACCAGCCTGCCATGACACCGGATGAGTGTGCACAGGCGCTGGAGGCAGGACGGGAGGCCGTCGAACGGGCGATTCAAGCCGATACGCAGTTGTTGATTGGGGGTGAAATGGGGATTGGCAATACCACGGCGGCCACGGCGTTGTTGTCAGCCCTGTTGGGAATCGACCCGGCCAGACTGGCCGGTCCGGGCACCGGGTTGCCACCCGGGGGGGTTGCCCGCAAGATCCAGGTGATTGAAACCGCCTTGCAGTGCCATCGATCAGTGTTGGATGAGCCGTTGGCGGCCCTGGCGGCCCTGGGCGGTTTTGAAATCGCGGCCCTGGCAGGGTTTTATATTGCGGCAGCCCAGCACCGCGTTCCGCTGTTGGTGGATGGTTTTATCGCCACTGCCGCCGCCGTGGCGGCCATGCGTATTCGACCGGACCTGCCGCCCTGGCTTTTTTTCTCCCACTCTTCCGCCGAACCGGGGCAACGGGCAGTCGCCGCTGCCTTGGACATTCACCCCATTCTGGATCTCGGCATGCGTCTGGGCGAGGGCAGCGGTGCGGCGATTGCCCTGCCGATCCTGCGCCTGGCCTGTGCCCTGCACCGGGAGATGGCCACCTTTGCGGAGGCCTCCGTATCTGGTGCCCATTAGACCCCTGCTGATCGCCATCGGCCTGTTGACACGCCTGCCGATTCTCCTCCGGACCCCGCCTTCCGAACAGGAGTTGGGCCGTTCGGTCCTGGCCTATCCCGTGGTCGGCGGGCTGCTGGGAATACTGCTGGCCACTTGTGCGCCCCTGATTCCCTTCCAGGGGGTGGACCTGCGGGCTGCCTTGCTGCTGGCCGGTTGGGTGTGGATGACCGGTGGTCTGCACCTGGACGGTCTGGCTGACGCCGCCGATGCCTGGGCCGGTGGCATGGGCAGCCGGGAGCGGACCCTGGCGATCATGAAGGATGTGCACAACGGTCCCATGGCCGTGATTGTCCTGATCCTGTTGTTGTTGATCAAGTTTGCTGCCATCAAGGAGTTGTTGCTGGCGGATCGCGGCTGGCTCCTGGCGCTGCCGCCACTGTTGGGAAGAACCGGTATTCTGCTGCTGTTTTTGACGCTGCCCTATGTCCGCACCGGGGGCATGGGCGCATTGGCCGCCGCTGTCTTGCCCAGGCGGGGAGGCTGGTTGCTGCTTGGCTTGATTGGGGCAGGCTGTCTGTCGCTGTTCGGCAGGATGGGCGGGTTGGCGTTACTGGTCTGCCTGGGCATGTTCTGGTTGCTGCGCCGGTTGATGTGGCGACGTCTGGGCGGCACCACCGGCGATACCGCCGGGGCGCTGTGCGAACTGCTGGAGTTGGCAGCCCTGCTGGCACTGGCCGGTGGATGACAGTCGGCTAACCGGCCAGTGCGTGCGGAACCGCACGCACTGATCGACGCAAAAAGCCTGGCATCGTTCCCACATGCTGTGCATTAATCTTGCATGTGTATGGCGGCTTGTTCTCTTTTTCTCGTTTTTCTGACAGGGGGATGGATGGGTAGTCGTCTGGTGTATCCTGTGCCGGTGTGGCCGGGGCGGAAAGTGCTGGTTCTGGCCGTGTTGCTGGCCATGCCGACTGGCGCTGATGCCTTTTCGTTGGGGGAGATCCGGGTAAACAGCTCCTTTGGCGAGCCTTTTCATGCGGAGGTTCCCTTGACGCTGCATCCCGATGAAGAGGCCAAAGGGGTGGAAGCCGCCGTAGCCGATCCGGATGCCTACCAGATATTGAATTTATCTAGGGATCTGGTCGTGACCCAACTGAGAACCCGTATTGAGGGTAAAGGGGCCAGTCGGCGTGTTTTCCTTTCCAGCGATGCACCTCTGCGTATCCCGTTTTTCAACCTCCTGCTGAAAACGGCTGTCGGTACAGGTTCTCATTATCGCAATTATCCAGTTTCACTGACGATTCCAAGACCGGAAGGGGCAGCAAAAGCCGTCAATGCCCGACGCACCTATGGTCCGGTACGCTCCGGAGAGAGCTTGAGCAGTATTGCCAAGAGCATTCCTCCCGATGACATGTCCCTGGCCCAGCGGGTGGCCGCGCTGTGGACTGTGAACAAAAATAGTAATATTATAAATAATATAGATGAATTACCGGTTGGGGTAACGCTGGATCTGCCGACGCGGGAGGAGGTTGCCGGACTGTCTGCCGCCGCCGCTGCCCGGTTTCTGGAGGATCAACGGCGGGCACAACGTGTTCCTGCAGGTGACCGGCAGGCCGGGACATCGGCGGTCCGGGGAGAGTCGGTCAAACCGACGGTTGGGAAGAGGAACGCCCCGGTTGCGGCACCCTCATCCGTTCAGGAGAAGCGGAACAGGGAGAAAACACCGGAGACCATCTCGATGGATGCCCTGGCAAAACTGACGGCAGAAAACCAGCGTCTGGCCGACAGTGTCAAAATGGCGTGGGATCGGCTGGAGTTGTTGACTGGTCAGGTGACGGACGTGGTCCAGCGTGGTCAGCAGGACGCGATGCTCCTGACCGATTTGCAGAACCAGTTGGCCGACACACAACGCCGCCTGCAGCGGCTGGAAGAACGATCGGCATCGGTGCCCGTGCCTGCGCCGCCCCTCTCGTCACCGCTCGAGCCAAAGCGTCTGCTGCCGCCCCCTCCGACCGTTGTGGCAGAACCACCGTTTTATGAGATGCCAGGGATGGAATATGCCGGGGCGGGGGTGGCGGGGGTGCTGGCAGCGATGTTGTGGTGGGTCAGATCACGACGGCAAAGGAGGGAGGCGACCCTCCCCATGCCCGGAGCAGGAGACAGTGAAGGCGATTCAGTGCCGGTAGAGAGTGTTGTGCGTGACGATGTGGTGGTTGCGCCGGAGCCGGATGGCATGGTGGTCACGCCGACGCCACGGGAGCGGGCCGCCGCCAGCACGGCGGGTGAGGAGTCCAAGGTGATGGAGTCATTCCCGGCGGGGGGTGGTTTGCCGCTCTCTCCCCCGGATCGCGTCCCCCTGACAGCGGGCCAATCCCGCACCACACTGTCCGTTGCCGAAGCGCTCTCCCCTTCGCTGCTCTTGTCGCCCATTGACCGGGATGTGCCGTCATCACCCATGGCAGAATATGCCGATGCGGAGGCCGTTGAGATCGCGGATGACAGTGATGACGAGGAGTCCATTTTCAAGGATTTACTGGAATCACCACCCCCGGCACGGACGCAGAATACGCTGCCCCGTGCCGCTGCGACAGTCGGCAAAGTCGGTCAGGGAGGAGAGGATGGGTTGGACATGTTTGAGTTTGACTCCCCGGTGTCGGGTGTGGCGAACCAGAAAACGGTGCCGGCCGCCAGCAAATCTGCCGTTGCACCGCCAGCCTCGACCGAACCGGTGGCGCTGGAGTGGGTTGTGGACGAAAAATAGGGGAGTTGGACTGTGCCGAGTGGGGGCTCTTTTCTGGAAAGATGTGATCCGCGTGCCAAACTGATTGCCTTGTTGCTGTTCATGCCCCTGCTGTTCGCCCAGTCGGTCGTTTGCCTGGGCTGGGGAGTGGCGGCCCTGCTGGCCTTGTTGCTGATCCAGACCGCTCCGGTCACGCTGTGGCATGCCTTGCTGAGGCAGTTGTGGCGGTTGCGCTGGCTGTTTATCACCCTGCTGTTGTTGCATGGTCTGCTGACGCCCGGGCGACCGGTATGGCATGGCTGGGAGGCGCTCACCTGGGAAGGATTGCGCGAAGGGGGAGCGCAGACGGTGCGTCTGGTCGTGCTGGTCTCCCTTGCCTGGGTCATGGTGCGTGCCACGACGCCGTTGCAATGGGTGGTCGGTCTCTATCGTCTGTTGGGGGGACTGGAGCGGTTGGGGGTGCCAATCCGGGCCTGGTGTGCCATCATTGCTTTTTCCCTGGGGTGCATTCCCCATCTGGTGCAGGAGGCGCGCCGGGTGGGTGAAGACCTGGATTGGCGGTTGGTGTCCCCCACCCTTGCCCGCTGGCCGGCCCGGCTGCAGCGGACGGTGCGGGGAGGAGAGGCGTTGCTCTTTCGGTTGTTGCAAGCGGCACGCGGTCAGGAAGAGGCCTTGCAGGTGCGGGGCATGACCCAGGGGTTGCCCTTTGTCATCCTGCAACATACCGTATTGGGATGGCGGGATCTGCTGCTGCTGTCCATGCCGGTGACTGGCTGGATGCTCTGACGACACGAAAGAACCCATGCATCATTCTGTCCCTCAACCTCAATCCCCTGTCTGGACCCTGGCCGCCCTGACCGTGCTGGAGGGAGCACGCCATCGGCTGTTTTGGATATTGCCGGGCCTGGTGCTGGTGGGGTTGTCGTTGGCGGGCTTTGCCGGTTCCCTGGCATTGACCGAGGCCGGGCCACTGCGTGGTGCCTTGCTGGGAGCTTTTCTGCGTTTGACCGGCGTCATCCTGACCGCCGTGTACGTGCTGCACAGTCAGTCCCGGGAATATCAGGACAAGGGCTTGGAGCTGATTTTTGCTCTGCCATTGACCCGTACCGCCTATCTGCTCGGCAAGCTGGCCGGTTATGCCGTGTTGGTGTCGTGCATGGTGACTGTGTTTGCAGGGGTGTTGCTCTTTTTTGCCGATCCCATGCCGGTTGTGGTGTGGGGGGTATCGCTGCTGATGGAACTGTGGTTGGTGGTGGCCTTCAGTCTGCTGGTGCAGTGGACGATCCATGCCCTGCCCGCTGCCTTTTTGCTGGTTCTGTTGTTTTATCTGCTGGCCAGAATCCTGGCCGACCTGCAATGGGTCGGGCAGGGCGTCCTGATGCCGCAGGGCGGGCTCTACTGGCAGGCCGTCAACACCACTCTCGCTGCCATAGCCTGGGTGTTGCCCAGTCTGGACCGCTTTACCCGATCAGAATGGCTGGCGTATGGCTCCGGTGGTTGGGATGACCTGCTGTTTGTTCTGGCGCAGGGGAGCGGCTATTTGTTGCTGCTGACCGGCGCGTCCCTGGTTGACCTGTACCGGAAGAGCCTATAAATTTTCCAGGTATTCTGATCCGTTGTGGCACATCTGCAGCAGTTCCCTGGCATGTTCCCGGGCGGGCATGGTGATCTGTTCGCCTGCCAGCATTCTGGCCAACTCTTCGATGCGTTCCTCGTTGTTCAATGGGGTGACGGTGACGCTGGTCTGTTGGTGGTTGGTGTGTTTGTCCACCTTGAGATGTCGGGTGCCCCAAGCCGCCACCTGGGGAAGATGGGTGATGGCCAACACCTGCCGTTCCTGGGCGATATGAGCCATCCTGGCACCAATGCTGGCGGCAACCCGTCCGCCGACACCGGAATCGACTTCGTCAAAAATGAGGGTCGAGACGGGCAACAGATGGGCCAGGGATGTCTTGATTGCCAGGGTGATGCGTGACAGTTCCCCCCCGGATGCAATAACATGCAAGGGTTTCAAGGGTTCGCCTGGGTTGGGGCCGACCTGGAAGAGGGCATCCTCCATGCCGGTCTGGCGCGGTTCACCCCTGCTAGGCTGGAGCGATACCTCGTAGCGGGCGTTGGACATATGCAGCGTTTGCAACTGGGTTTCCACGGCCTGGCCGAGTCGGGCGGTGGCGGCCTGCCGGGAGAGGCTGAGTTGCCGGGCCGCCTGGAAATAGGCATCCCGGGCGGCAGCGTGGGCTTGATCCAATTGTTTTTCCCGTTCTTCGGCAGACTCCAGTTGTTCCATCTCCTGTTGCCACTCCTGCGCCAACTCGGGCAACTGTTCCACCTCACGGCGATGTTTGCGTGCCAACCGGCGGAGCAGATCCATGCGATCATCCAGGCGTTCCAGTTGGGCGGGGTCCACATCCAGACCACCCAGATAGTCCCGGACACGTTCTCCCGCATCGTCCAGTTCGTACTGGAGCGAACGTACGGTAGCGGCGATGGGTTCCAGGGAGGGGTCCAAGTCGGTGACCGATTCCAGTTCACCGGCAGCGCGTCCAGCCAGAGTGGCGGCGGGATTGGTGTGTTCCAGGAGCAGGTTCAGGGCATTTTGAGCGGCCTGTGCCAGACGGGTGGCGTGCGCCAACCGGGAACGTTGCCGCTCCAGCCTGGCCCACTCACCTGGCTGCAGGTCGGCTGCGGCCAATTCGCGCAACTGGAAGGCCAGAAAGGCGTGCCGGTCAGCGGCGTCGGCCTGCTGCTGGCGAACCTTCTTTTGTTCGGTGGTGATGGTGTGCCACTGCTCGAAATGGTTTCTGACTGCGTGTAGCAGTTCGGGATGGTTGGCAAACTCGTCCAGGATGGCCAGATGAGTGTTGGGATTCAAGAGTCTCTGGTGGTCATGTTGTCCATGGATTTCTACCAACAGGCTTCCCAGTTCGGCCAGGGTGGTCAGCGGTACCTGTATTTCATTGATAAACGCCCGGTTGCGGCCATTGGCAGCCAGCGCACGGCGCAGAAACAACTCTTCTCCGTCCTGGTGGCAGGTGGTATGGCCGGGTGTGCCCAGGGCCTTGTCACGGAGCCATGCAAGGGCAGAGTGGGAGGGGGGCAGTCGGAAGCAGGCTTGCACGGTGGCACGTTCCGTGCCGGAGCGGATCAGGGAGGCATCGGCCCGTTCTCCCAAAACCAGTGACAACGCATCGATAATGATGGATTTTCCTGCACCGGTTTCTCCGGTCAGTATGGTCAGTCCTGGCTGGAATTCCAGGTCCATGTGCGGGATGAGGGCGATGTTTTCGACAATCAATTGGCAGAGCATGGTTGGACCTGTACCCAGAAAAAGAGCCAGATTGACCGATGTGCACGCGAGCGCACGGCTGAGGGTGCCAGTATCCCGTGTTCAAGGTTCATGTGCAAGTTGCATGATGGGGGTTGACGATCAGCAGGGAATAAGGTAAAACCCCATCCCTATGGACGGCCGCCTTAGCTCAGGGGTAGAGCAGCTCACTCGTAATGAGCAGGTCCTCGGTTCGAATCCGAGAGGCGGCTCCAGCATTATCAAACAATTACGGCTGTCCACTGGACGGCCGTTTTTGTTTGGGGTGTGACTTGGGGGTTAGGTGTGGTGGTGCCTCCGTTTTTCCTCGACCACCTTGAAAAAGGAGATGGCCTCCTGCAGTCGCTGGGCCTGACCGGACAGGTCCTCTGCCGTGGCGGACATCTCCTCGGCCATGCCGGCATTTTTTTGGATGACCTGATCCAGTTGCTGGATGGCCAGATTGACCTGCGAGGCGCCCTCGGCCTGCTCCTGGGAGCCGGTGGTGATCTGCTGCACCAATTGGGCCGTGCGTATGATGTTGGGGACCAGGGAGGTCAACAAACGACCTGCCTTTTCCGATACCTGCAGGGTGGAGGAGGAGAGTCGCCCGATTTCCCCGGCCGCCAGTTGGCTGCGTTCCGCCAGTTTGCGCACCTCGGCGGCCACCACGGCAAACCCCTTGCCATGTTCACCCGCCCGGGCAGCCTCGATGGCGGCATTCAGGGCCAGCAGATTGGTCTGGCGCGCAATTTCGTCGATGATGGAAATTTTGGCAGCGATCTCCCGCATGGCGCCGGCGGCCTGCTGGACCGCTGTGCCGCTCTCTTCGGCATCCTTGGCGGATTGGCGGGCCATTTGTTCGGTTTGGAGGGCGTTATCCGTGTTCTGGTGAATGTTGGCGGTCATCTCTTCCATGGCCGAGGAGGTCTCCTCCACGGCAGCCGCCTGCTCTGTCGCTCCCTGGGCCACCGTCTGGGCCCCCTCGCTGACCGCAGCGCTCTCGGTGACGACGCGGGTGCCCACATCGATGATCACCCCGACGGTCTGGTGCAAATTTTCCACCATGTGGCGCACCGCACCATAAATGCCCACCGCCTGTCGACGGGCGTCAAAGGTGATGGCCAGGTCGCCATCGGCCAGGCGATTGGCAATCTCCATGACCTCCAGTGGTTCGCCACCCACCTGCCGCAAAATTTGCCGCGCCAGCCAGGCGCTCAAGGAGACGCTGAGCAGGACCACGATCACGGTGAAGACCAGATAGCCCATGAAGGCCTGCTCGGCGGAGGCGCCCAGTTGTGCCGTCCGGTTGTCCAGTTCCTGGGAAAGGCGGTCTTCCACCTCTTTCAGGAGATTGATCTTGGTGGTAATGGTGTTGAACCAGACCGTGGGATCTTCGTTCATGGTGCCATCCGGTCCGGCTTTGAAGGCCACCGCCCGCAGGGATTCCACTGCCGCGATTTCGGGTGCCTGCATCTTTTGCTCAAAGAGGGCGATCTGCTCCGGCAGTGCCTGTGAGCGAAAATTCTTGAAATAGCTGGACTGTTCTGCCACCAGTTTGGCAAAATCCAGGTAGATGCCCGGTCCGAACTTGCCCTGTGAGAAGGTGTTGGTCAGGATGGCCCGTTCCAGGCCCACCCGTTCCTTGGCCAGCAAAAACTGGGCGTACCCGGTACTGATGGAGGCCATCTCCACGGTGGCGGAAAGCTTGGCCAGCAACCCCACCATGTCCAGAAATTCGGCATTCAGGAGGGTGTAATAACTGACGGCCTCCTTGGCTGGCACGGCCAAGCCATCCACCCGGTTGCGCAAGGCGTCCAATCCTCCCAATTGGGCCGTTGCCTGTTTGAGGGATGTCGCCAGGCCGGTGCCGAACAGATTGACATCAAAATGGCCTAAATAGTCACGCAGTACCCGTACTTTTTTGTCGGTTTCCCCCCGTTGTTTGGGCAGTTCGTTGCGAAATTTTTCGCCCTTGCTGCCCAGAAAACCGGCGGTCATGCCGCGTTCTTTTTGTGCCTCGTGGACCAGGGCGCTGCTCAGCACCGCCAGTCTGGAAACGGTTTGCATGGACTCCATTTGTACGACTATGCTGCGTTTTTCCAGTACGCTCTGGGTACCGAACAGCATCAGACCGGCCAGAGGCAGCAACAGCATGACAACAAACTTGGTTTGTAATTTTAATGCACCGAGCCAACTCATCTGCGATTCCCCCAGTTGAACGGATGAACAAAATGGCACCATGTCTGGTCCCGCCAGGCTACTTTTTCTCTTTTTTCGGCTTGTCCGACTTGTGTCGGTCGGCATGCCTGCCCGATATCCGCGTCGCGTGATCCCGGTCCCTGGCGGCCAGAGGCAGGAGATCCCGAAACAGGGACTGAAAATCATGGACCACATTCCTGGGGAGCGAGTCGGTCTCCTCTGTCACGGTGTCATTTGACTCCTCGGCCTCTTCCTCTGCATGGGTTTCCTCTTCGGCCTTCTCTTCCTCTTCCGTCTGTCTCGTATGTGCTGCCTCATCAATCGCATCTGTCAGGATCAAGGTCAATCCGCTGCACGGACTGCCCGCCTGCTCAGTCGCCAGGCCCACATCTGTCTGGCAAGGTGCTGCCTCCTCTTCCTCTTGTTCCTCTTCTTCTGGTTTCTCTTCTTCTGGTTTCTCTTCCTCTTGTTCCTCTTCTTCTGGTTCCTCTTCCTCTTGTTCCTCTTCCTCTTGTTCCTCTTCCTCTTGTTCCTCTTCCTCTTGTTCCTCTTCCTCTTGTTCCTCTTCCTCTTGTTCCTCTTCCTCTTGTTCTTCTTCCTCTTGT
>JAMOAX010000200.1:0-4038 GCA_039908555.1 Magnetococcus sp. DMHC-8 | reverse complement strand
GGCCGGCGCATCCTGTCAGCCCGGCAGGTCGGGTGTCCCACTGGTGGGTCAACCAACCTGATTTGACAGGCTTTGAAAAATGGCTGCGGGTCCAGGGGGGGCACCCCCCCGGGCGGGTCCAGGGCAGCGCCCTGGGACTTTGCCGTTGCCGTTGTTTTTCAAAGGAGCCGCAGCCGCTTTTTGCTGCGGCGTTTTCAACATGCGCCGCAGGCAAGCTGGCGATTCTGGAACGGCTTGTACCTGTCAAATCAGATTCGGTTGCCCCACTAGGCCTGGACAATCCGTACCAGGCGGAATCCGTAGTCATAACCCCGGTAGTCCGAACGTCCCCAATCCCGAAAGGCGGCCCGCACATATTTGGCCTGATCGCTCCAGGAACCGCCGCGCAACACGTGGTCGCCGCTGGCATCGTTCTGGCGCAAGGGATTGGTGGTGCGTGGGCCCGCCTTGGCGTAAGCCATGTCATCAAACCAGTCCTCGCACCACTCCCAGACGTTGCCGCACATGTCGTGCAGCCCCAAACCATTGGGCGCCTTCTGGCCGACGGGATGGGTCGATTCATCGCTGTTGTCCGCATGCCAGGCCACCGGATCGGGCTCGTCACCGCCGGCATACCGTTCCGCTTCGCCGCCGGAACGGCAGGCATACTCCCATTCCGCCTCGGTGGGCAGGCGGAAATGGTTGGGGCCCATGCCGTTGAGCTTGGCAATGAACAGCTGTACATCATCCCAGGAAACCTGCTCGACCGGATAGTCATCGCCCTTCCTGAAACAGGCAGGATTGTGGCCCATCACCCGCAGCCATTGCCCCTGGGTGACCGCATGCCGGCCCAGCCAGAAGGCGTCCAACGTCACCTCGTGGACCGGTTGCTCGTCGCTGCTGCCTTCGTCAAACTGGTCCCCCATCAGGAAGGTGCCATCGGGAATCCAGTGGAACACCATCTCCGTGACCGGGTCCGTCCAGACCCGCTGGTCCGGTGGCGATTGGCGATGGATGGGAAAACCGGTTTCCAGCCGCACCCTGACTGGGCGCTCCCCGGCCGGGGCCGGGGGCGGCACCGCCATCCCCAGGCCGACGCACCAGCTTTCCACACACCAGCGGGCTGCTTGCGGCGAAATGTGTGCCTCCTCCAGACGCTGGACCAGGCGCTGGATGATACCGGCCACCGGCAGGTCCCGGTTCAGGTCATCCAGCAACTGCGCCGGAATGCCGGTCTTCAACCCCTGCATCAGCAGATGCAGGTCCGAACCGCTGCGGCCCGCGCTGGCATCCCGCAAGAGCCCTTCCAACCGGTGCGGCTCCTGGAGCAGACCGCGACCATGCTGGGCAATCAATTCCTCCAGGCGGATGCGCAGCGTATCGTTGAATGCAGCCATGTGAAAAACCTTTTGTTCCATTCAGTCCGGTTACACCCGCCACGAACCCGGTTGCCCGGGGCGCGGCGGGTGCGGCAAGGGTGCCGGCGCAGTGCGACCGACACCAGATCAGGCTACAATTTCGCCGGATAATCCCTCAAAGTCAAGTTCCATCCCGATGGTCAGGGGGGCGGCGCGTCCCGGTTCCACCTCTTTGCGGGTGCCATCCGGGAAGGTGATCCGCCATTTTTTGTTGGTCATGTTGCGGATACCCCATATTTTTGAATTGGTTGGATGCTGGGTAACCTCGCCGAAGGGGCGGGCTTTTTCCTCTTCTTCCGGGTTGGTGAAAAGGGTCGACAGGGTCTTGCCCAGCAGCAGTGAAAAGTGATAGGTACCCCGGGTGGGATGTTTGACCACCAACCGGGGCGGCGGTGTGAGCACCGTTCGGCAATGCCAGCAGAGGCAGGGGGCAGGGTCCATGGTCCACAGATTGTCGGCGGCGCAGGCGGGGCAATAGAGCAGCCCGTCCAGCAGGCGCAAAAAGGCCCGTTGCCACTCCCCTTCGGTCACCCGTTGTTCCGGGTGATGCAGACCAACGGTGAAGGCCTTGACAAACAGATCCCGGATCGGTTTCGGGCACTGTTCCCAGCGACGCCGGGCCGTATTATAGTCGGGGTCGTCCGGCAGGCGATTGCTGTCATCCCGGGGGTCGAAGACAAAGACCGGTTCTTCGCCGTAGATGCGAACCTTGGCGGGCAGATCCCAGGAACGGACCTGGAACTCTTTCAGGCCGTGCAGGGGGTGGTGCCAAATCCACAGTTCAAACAGCAGGACCGACAGGGCGTGCAGATCGCTCTTGGTGGAGGGTTCGGCCCGGTTCAGGATCAGTTCCGGTGGCATGTTTTCCATGGTGCCCATCACCTGGCAGACCGAGTGGCCGGCGATCCCCACGTTGTCGTTGTCGCAGATGAAAATGTCGCCGTTGAGGGGGTTGAACAGCAGGTTGCGGCGGGAAATATCCCGATAGCAGTAACCCTCCATGTGCAGTCGTTTGTAGCTGCTGGCGGCCAGGAAGGAGATGCGGCACATGGTGCCGTAGCCGGGGGCGGGTTTGCGATGGGCCTGGATCTCCCCCAGGGAGGCAAACTGTTGGGTATCCAGCAACTGCATGAGGTAGCCGAAACGCCCGGAGCGGGGTTCCTCCACCAGGTCGATGGGCCAGAGAAATCGTCGCCCGGCCTCGCCGCCCGGTTGGCCGTGTTTGACCAGGGCGGCGATGGCCGCTTTTTGTTCCGGGGTGGCCTGGGTGGGGTTGTACCATTTCAAGGCATAGGCATTGTGGCCCTCGTCTGCCCGAAAAACCTCCCCCTGACCGCCCTCGCCCAGTTTCTGTCCGACGCGGATGGCCAGTTTGAGTTCGGACGAGACCAGTGTCTGACCGGTCACAATGGACATGAGGGCCTCCTGCACAGGGAATTGCGGGTCCAGGGGGGTCACCCCCCTGGCGGGTCCAGGGCAGCGCCCTGGGACTTTGCCGTTGCTGTTGTTGTTGTTGTTTTTCAAAACGGCCGAAGCCGGTTTTTGGCTTCGGCTTTTTCAGCATGCGCCGCAGGCAAGCTGGCGGAATTTGACATCCTGTCGGGCGCAATGATCGGACACAACGATGATCAAGCCCCTTTTTCCTGCTGTCCGGAAAACAGGCACAGCAGCGTCATGTCATCCCCGCTCCCCTCCTGCGAATAGCGATCCAACCAGTGGGGCAGTTGCCCGGCGACATAGTCCGTACCCTGTCCGGCCAGCAGGTCGTGCAGCGAACCGGCAAAGCGGTGAAACTCGTCATGACTGGCAAAGGAATCCGACAGCCCATCCGTGGTCAGCAGCAGCGTTTCGTCGGTCTGGCGGGTCCAGACGGCGGTCTGCCACAGCCTGTCACATGCCTCGGAACAGAGGGAATGGGTCTCCATGCCCAGCAGGGACGGGTCGGCGGGAAAGGGTTCCAGCAGGGTGCCATCCGCCTGGACGCGCACCAGCTTGCCGTCGCCCAGTTGTCCGGCAAACACCCGGTCCGGTTGCAGCAACACGGTGAGCAGGGTCGAGCCGTAGCGTCGGATGGTCGCATGCCCGTCGGTGGCGGTCGTCTCGTCGGGCGCCAGGCTCCTGGCATGGGCCAGGACGGCATCGCGCCAGTTCTTCCGCAGGATGCGCGCCAGGTCGGCCCGCAGATTGTTCAGCAACTGGCGGGGGTCGCTGAACTCCACCACAAAATCCAGCAGCAGACGGATACCCTCCTGGACGGCCAGTCGGGCGCCCTGGTCACTGCGGTCGTAGGGGGTGCCGCCATGGCCGTCTGCCACTGCCAGGGCCAGGGTGGGCACACCGTGGATCTCCCGACCGGCATAATGCAGGGCGTCCTGGCAGGGCAGACCCTTGCGAAGATGGGCCGCACCCGGTCGGCTGGCGCCCAGCAGTTGACCAAACGGCGGGCAGCGCCGATGCACGGGTGTGTCCACGCCTGGAACGGCCTTGATCATCGTTTCGTCCATGTTCACCCCCGGAACACCATACAGGAATTGCGGGTCCAGGGGGGTCACCCCCCTGGCGGGTCCAGGGCAGCGCCCTGGGACTTTGCCGTTGCTGTTGCCGTTGTTTTTCAAAGAAGCCGCAGCCGCTTTTTGCTGCG
>JAMOAX010000199.1:0-4048 GCA_039908555.1 Magnetococcus sp. DMHC-8 | reverse complement strand
GAAGCCCAACGTGGGCTGGGACCGCCAACCGGAGCAGGCGGCGAACACCCATCCCGAGGTGGTGGCGGCGGTGGCGGCGCTCTGCCGGGAGGCGGGTGCCGGTCGGGTCTGGGTGACCGATTGCTCGATCAACGATCCCCATCGCAGTTTTACCCGATCCGGCATCGAGGCGGCGGCCCGTCAGGCCGGGGCGGTGGTCAAACTGCCGGGCAGTGACGATTTTCGGCCTACCGACATGCACGGTACGGTCCTCAAGGTGTGGCCGGTGGTCCGTTTTTTCCATCAGGCCGACCGGGTGATCAATCTGCCGGTGGTCAAACAGCACTCTTTGAGCGGTTGCACCCTGGCCATGAAAAACTGGTATGGGGTGTTGGGTGGACAGCGCAACCGTCTGCATCAGGATATCCATGCCTCCATAGTGGATCTGGCCGCCGCGTTGCGTCCCACCTTGACCATCATGGACGCCATCCGGGTGTTGAAGCACAATGGCCCGTCCGGGGGGAGTCTGGATGATGTGGCCCGGGAGAACACCCTGATTGCCGGTCTGGACGAGGTGGCCCTGGATGCCCGTGCCTTGTCACTGCTGGATTTGACTGTGGAACAGGTGCCGTATCTGGCGATGGCGGAGGCACGCGGTCTGGGAAAGGCCGACTGGCGTGCCCTCCAGTGGGTGGAACGTCAGGTGGGCAGTTGATGTCCAAAGGAAGGATCATGTTGCCGAATCTGCGTGCCATCCGGCGCATGTACGCTGCGTTTTTCCTTGGTTTGTTCCTGTTTCTGCTCTGGCGAACGGACTTCAGCCATCTGCAGGGCTATGAAGTCAGCCTGTTTCTGGAGTTGGATCCCCTGACGGCACTGGCGGGCGGGTTGACCAGTGCAACCCTGTATCGCGGGCTGGCGCTGGCCCTCTGCATCCTGATTCCCACCCTTTTTCTGGGGCGGTTTTTTTGCTCCTGGGTCTGCCCGTTGGGCATCCTCAACCAGGCGGTCAGCCATCTGTTCAACCGCCGTCGCCCAGCGGAAGCGTACCAACAAAACCGCTACCAGCCTTTGTTCCGGATCAAATATTATCTGTTGACCGGTTTGCTGGTCATGGCTGCCCTGGGGGTTTTGCAAACGGGATTGCTGGACCCGATTGCCCTCCTCACCCGTTCCTTTGTGGCCGGAGTCTGGCCGGCCTTGCAACAGGGGGGAACTGGTCTTTACCTGTTCCAGCCCCATTTTCTGGGCGGGGTCGGGATTGCCCTGCTGTTTTTGGCCATTCTGTTGGCCAACCGCTTCATGACCCGTGCCTGGTGCCGGGTGGTCTGTCCGCTGGGTGGCCTGCTGGGGCTGCTCTCCTGGCGCCCCTTGCTGCGCATTCGCCGGGATGTGGATAAATGCAATGATTGCATGAAATGTCTGCAATTCTGTCAGGGTGGTTGTGATCCCAACGGCGCCCTGCGGGTCAGCGAATGCCATGTGTGCATGAACTGCCTGGAACAGTGCCCGGAGGGGGCTTTGCACTTTGGTCTGGTGCAACCCGGCAGTTCCGTGGGCACGCCCGTCGATCTCAGTCGTCGCCGATTGGTGGAGAGCGGGGTCACGGCCATGGCCTTTGTGCCGCTGTTGCGCAGTTCCTATTCGGTCGAATCTGCGCCGCACCCGGCCATGATCCGTCCACCCGGTGCCCTGCCCGAAACGGATTTTTTGGCCCGCTGCATCAAATGTGCGGTCTGCATGCGGGTTTGTCCCACCAACGTCCTGCAACCGGCCCTGCTGGAGGGCGGATTGGAGGCCCTCTGGACGCCGATTCTGGTCAACCGGTTGGGGTATTGCGAGCATCATTGCGTGCTGTGCGGCCATGTCTGTCCCACCGGCGCCATCCGTCCGTTGACGGTGGCGGACAAGGTGGGTCAACCCTTGCCGGTTGCCTCGACCGCACCCGCCCGGGCCGAGCCGGTCAAACTGGGAACGGCCTTTTTTGACCATGGCCGGTGCCTGCCGTGGGCCATGCACATTCCCTGCATCGTCTGCGAAGAGGTCTGCCCCACCTCACCCAAGGCCATCTGGTACAAAAAGGTGACCCTGGTTGATCGCCAAGGCCGGTCGGTGTCGCTCAAACAGCCGTATGTGGAACCGGCCCTCTGCATTGGTTGCGGCATTTGCGAAAACAAATGCCCGGTGGCCGACCAGGCCGCCATCCGGGTCACCTCGGTGGGAGAAAGCCGTTCCCGGAAGAACCAAATGATTCTTCGCAACCAGGCAGGCGTATGAAAATTCATCTGGATTTGACAGCAGGGATCTCGGGGGACATGTTTCTGGCAGCCTGTCTCGACCTGGGACTGGACCGCGAGGGCTTGTCCAGGGCCCTGGCGACCGTGGCCACCGGCTGCTCTTTGGCGGTGACACGGGGCAAAAGAGGCGGTCTGGATGGGGTGCAGGTGGCGGTCACGGTACCCCATGAACACCATCATCGCCACTTGCAGGACATTCTGCCCCTGATTCACCACGCCGACCTGCCGGATCCGGCCAAGGCGCTGGCCTCGACCGTTTTTGCCAACCTGGCCCAGGCAGAGGCCCGGGTACATGGCATCGACGTGGCAGAGGTGCATTTTCATGAAGTGGGGGCCATGGATGCCATTGTCGACGTGTGCGGCGCGGCCTATGCGGTCTGGCAACTGGGCATCACCCACATTACCGCCTCACCGGTCCCGACCGGCACCGGCTGGGTCGATTGCCAGCATGGCCGCCTGCCTGTGCCGGCCCCCGCCGTGGCGGAGTTGTTGCGTGCCCATCGGGTGCCCATCCGACCGGATGCGGTGGAGGCCGAGTTGGTGACCCCCACCGGGGCGGCCCTGCTCGTCACCCTGGTGCAGCGCTTTGGTGCCGCCGAGTTGACCCGGATCGACCGTATCGGGCACGGCCTGGGAAGCCGGATGCTGCCCGACCGTGCCAATCTGTTGCGCATCCTGGCCCAGGATGCCGACTCTCCGGTGCTGGACCCCCCTGTGCTGCGGGAGTCGGTTGTGGTCCTCTCCAGCCATCTGGATGACATGAATCCCGAATGGTATGGTCCCCTGTGGGAACAATTGTGGCAGGCCGGCGCCCTGGATGTGGCCCTCATTCCCCTGACCATGAAGAAAGGACGGCCTGGTGTGCGCATCGAGATCGTGGCACCACCCGGACGGGAGACCGATCTGGCCCGCCTGGTGCTGATCCATACCACCTCGCTGGGGGTACGCATGGCGCCCATGGATCGTCTGATCCTGTCCCGTACCCAACGGCGTGTCGTCACCCCCTGGGGCCCGCTGCGCGCCAAGGAGGCGGGCGGGGTGTGGCGACTGGAGCACGACGATCTGGCCCGACTGGCCGCCGCGCAAGGCTGGTCCCTGCCCCGGGCACATCAGCAGGTGGCGCCCTTTCTGGCCGCCGCCCTGGATGCACCGGCTCAACTCCCTGCTCAGACCGCCCGCCCATGACCCCCGATCATCTGGAAGCCCTCCTCACGGCCCTGGCGGCAGGTCGCGCCACGGTGCCGGACACTTTGGCGCAACTGAAACGGTTTCCGGTGGATCTCCTGAGCCAGGATGACACCGTCGTGGCGCGTCTTGATACCCACCGGGGCCTGCGACACGGTTTTCCCGAGGTGATCCTGGCACAAGGCAAGTCCTTCCAACATCTGCAAGCCATCGTCGAACGGGCGTTGGGACACCAGGGCACGCTGCTGATTACCCGCTTGTCGCGGCAACGGTTGGCCCGACTGCAGGCACAATTTCCCGAACTGCACCATGCCAGGGGGACAGGGTGTCTCTACCGGCAGACGGAAAAGCGCCCCGAGGAGGGGCTGGTCGGGGTGTTGTGTGCCGGCACCAGTGACGTTGCCGTGGCGGAAGAGGCGGCCCTGGTGGCACGCCTGATGGGGGCACGGGTGGAGACCTGTTATGACGCGGGCGTGGCCGGACTGCACCGCCTGCTGGCCGCCGGGGAGTTGTTGCGCACGGCACGGGTGCTGGTGGTCGCGGCCGGCATGGAAGGCGCCCTGCCCTCCGTGGTGGGCGGGTTGGTG
>JAMOAX010000198.1:0-4119 GCA_039908555.1 Magnetococcus sp. DMHC-8 | reverse complement strand
CTCCAGGATTTGTTTGGGATGTCCACCGACCCGCATGCCCGCCGGACGGTCGTCGGCGGGCGGGCGATCCCCCACACCCGCCGAGGCAGCAATACCGCCGTCCATTTTGCCGGTCGCATCCGGCACGGCATCATCACCCGCCTTGACAAACGTTCTCTTCTTGCGCACCTCCACCACGACGCTTTTGCTGCGCCCATGGGAGAAATTTTGCCGGATGGACCCACCTTCCACCGTCTTTTTGAGTACGATACGACGAGGCGCACTCAAACGCAGTTTGCCCTCGTCATCACCTTCGCCTTCGTCTTTCTTGATATCGCTCAAAAGAACATTCCCCAACAACTTGAAAGTTTTATTGACTTTACGCACGCCGCCCGTCTGACACCAGAAAGAACGACAGTCGCGACGACTACCGGTTGACCCGCATCACTACCGGGTCACTGCCATGCCTGCAAAAAACGCCTGCCAACGCAGGGCATCGTTCCGCACCCGGTTGGCCATCCTCTCGTCCGTGACCGCCAGCACGGCCACCGGACCGTTGTTGCCGCAGGCCAGACCGAACCGTTCCCGATCCAGCAACTCCCACACATCCTCCAGGGCGTGCCGATGGATCAATTGGGCCAGCTTTTGCCGGGTATGGACGGCGGTGTCCGCTGCCAGCAACACAACAGGCCGTCCTCCCCCCTGCACCGCATCCACCACATCCCGCAGACCACGACGCAGACATCCGGCCCGCCGCGCCAGACCCAAACTGTCCAGAAAACGCACCGTCAGGGCCGTACCAACCTGCTGCAGCGCGGCATCAATCCCGACCGGGTCCATCCCCCGCCGTTTCAACAGCGCCCGCATCGGCACCGGATCGGGCAGGACATACAGCCCCCGGCCAGGCAGACGCCCGGCCAGATCCGCCACCCAGCACCCCTGGGGGTCCTGCACAAACCGCAGCAACTCCTCCCGGGGACGATGCTGGCGGGTCACGGCACAGGAACGTTGGCCCTCCCCCGCGACCGTCGGCCCTGTCCTCCTCCCGACCGGATCAGCGGGCTTGCCCGACACCATCAAACCAGCCTGCCGCCGTCCGCGCCTCCAGAATCAATTTTTGCGCAGAGTCCTGGGTCAAGACCTCTCCCACCAACTCCAGCAACTCATCGGTGGCCAGATCGGCCAGATCATCCAGCGAGACGATACCCTGGCTCGCCAACTGCCGATCCACCCCCTCCGGCAGGCTCGGCAGACGGGACAAACGGGGGTCGATCTGGGACGCCACCTTGGCCGCCTCTTTTTCCATGGCAGAGGACAGCAGACGGTCCCGGGCGCGATTGCGCAACTCCTGGGCAATCTCTTCGTCAAAGCCATCAATACCCGCCAACTCTTCCAACGGGACATAGGCAATCTCCTCCAGGGCAGAAAATCCCTCCTGCACCAGGGCCACCGCCACCTCCCGGTCAATGTCCAGCCACGACATGAAATTGTTCGCCAGTTCCTCAAACTCCTCGGCCCGTACCGCCTGATCGGCCTGCTCGGTCACAATGTCAATCCGCCAGCCCGTCAACTCACTGGCCAGACGCACATTCTGGCCGCGTCGGCCAATGGCCAGGGAGAGCTGCTCGGTCGCCACAATGACCTTGATGGCCTTCTCTTCCTCGTCCACCACCACCTTGGCCACCTCCGCCGGTGCCAGTGCATTGCAGACAAATACCGCCGGGTCCGCCGACCATTCGATAATATCGATCCGCTCTCCCTGCAACTCGGTCACCACGCCCTGCACCCGGGAACCCCGCACCCCGACACAGGCCCCCACGGGGTCCACATGGGAATCATTGGAAAAGACCGCAATCTTGCTGCGAAAACCCGGGTCCCGCGCCACGGCCTTGATCTCAACGATACCGTCATAGATCTCGGGGACCTCCATCTCGAACAACCGGGGTACCATGCGCGGGTCGGTGCGGGAGAGAATCACCTGCGGTCCCCGCGGCGAGTCCCGCACCTCGTAGATATAGGCACGAATCCGATCACCCGGTCGGTAGTGTTCCCGGGGCAGTTGCTGCTCGTGGGGCAAAAATGCCGATGCCCGCCCCAGATCCACATGGACATTGTTGCGCTCCACCCGCTTGACCAGGCCGTTGATCAGTTGCCCCTGTCGGTCAAAATATTCCATGTAGACGCTGTTGCGCTCGGCCTCCCGCACCTTCTGGACAATGACCTGCTTGGCGGTCTGCGCAGCGATGCGCCCAAATTCCATGGGAGGCAACCGCTCGGCCAGCAAATCCCCCAACTGGGCCGCCGGATTCAAACGCAGCGCCTCTTCCAGGAGAATGTGGGTGTCCGGCCCCTCGTAGGCCTCATCCTCATCGGAGGCCACCACCTCCCGCAGTTGATTGATGATGAAATCCCCGGATTTATATTCAAACTTGACGTGAATATTCTTGTGGGCACCATATTTCTTGCGGGAAGCAGTCTGGATGGCGACCTCCATCGCCTCGATGACCACCTCGCGCTTGATGCCCTTCTCTCGGGCCAGTTGTTCGGCAATCTGCACAATCTCAACAGACATGAATAACGACTTCCTTAAGATGAATGATTCACAATGAAACGCCGGACAGACCTCGCTGACCCGATGGTCTCCAGACACCCACTTCATCAACGGGCCGATGCGCCCCGTCTGCAACGCCATGTCGCGGATAAAAAAAAGCCGGCCTAGCCGACTTTGTATCTGCAACACAGGTCAGTCACCCCCGGTGACCCGTCAACCCACCCCACCCCGGCAGGACGACGGCGAGTCAGTCTCTTTTACTGTAAAACAAAAACCAACCCTTGCCAAGGAAATCCGGTTGGCACGCACAAAAAGCCATCCCGTGCCGGCCCGCTGTTATTCCTTGGGCACAATGAAGAGGATTTCATCGGGATAGACCATGCCCAACTCCCGACGCGCCACCTCCTCCAGGGCCACAGGGTCTTTCTCCAGCATCACAATCTCATCCTTGATCTGCTGGATGCGTTTTTCTGCCAGACGCACATCCTCCATGGCCAGCAGATACTGTTTTTGTGTCTGTCGCCAACGGACCAGTCCCTGATCGCCAAACCACAGCAAATATTGCACCCAGACATTGGCAACCAACAGGAAAAGCCCCAAAAAAACCCCGAAAGAGGCCGTTTTCTCCTCGCTGCTCAACCCGATCCACTCCCCCGGCATGCTGCCTTTCCAAACGTTTCATCCGCGCAGCGGATCACACCTGCGCAAACCACCGTGACCGATCCGCCCTTCTGGGGCACAATGCGGGCTTTGGTCACCTCAACGCAAGGGATGCTGAACATCATGGAACAAGAACCCGGTTGCCACCCCGACCCGACTGCCACGCCATCGACCATCGGTCAGGCCTTCCTGCGTTTCGCCCTGACCGCCGATGTCCTGCGCTTCGGCCAGTTCCAGACCAAGGCCGGCCGTACCACCCCCTATTTTTTCGACGCAGGCCGGTTCAACAGCGGTGGGCTGCTGGCACAACTGGGCGCTTTTTACGCCGACACCCTGGTCCAGTCCGGACTCTCTTTTGACATGCTGTTCGGACCCGCCTACAAGGGAATCCCCCTGGCCACGGCCACCGTCACCGCCCTGGCCCAGCGCCATGGCCGGGATGTCCCGCTGGCCTACAACCGCAAGGAGGCCAAGGACCACGGCGAAGGGGGCACACTGATCGGCGCCCCCCTGCACGGTCGGGTCGTCATCATCGATGATGTCATCAGCGCCGGCACCTCCGTCCACGAGTCGGCCCGGTGGATTCAGCAGGCCGGCGCCCGGTTGGCGGGCGTCATCATCGCCCTGGACCGGCAGGAGCAAAGCACCCACAGCCCGGCCAGCGCCGTGCAGGAGGTGGAAACCGCCCTGGCCGTCCCCGTACTGGCCATCGCCCGCCTGGCGGATTTGCTGCCCCTCCTGGCACAGATGCCGGATCACGCCCACCACCTGCCGGCCATCCAGGCCTACCGGGCCCGATACGGGGCCTGAACCACCCCTAACAGCCCGTTGAAAAACCTTGCCTCTACACTTCCGGTTGGCAGCGTATGAATAGCATCAGTGGAGCAGGCCTGATGCCTGGCGCGACGGCCAGAACAATGAGCAGGGCT
>JAMOAX010000197.1:0-4127 GCA_039908555.1 Magnetococcus sp. DMHC-8 | reverse complement strand
GCCAGATAGCCGATGGCCCCCACGAACAGGATGGCAAAAGGCACATCCAGCATCACCTGAAAGGCCGAACCGGAATAAAAGTCCCGCAACGTGTTCACGGCGTTGAGCCGATCCAGGTGGGTACCCAGGCCATCCCGCTCGAACTCGGTGATACTGGTCGTTGTCAGCCGGTTGAAGGCCCCGCCCCCCACCTCCAGCTCAAAGTGGAGCCCCACCCAGCCGCTCAGATAGGTGCGGGCCACCCGCAGCACGGCCTCCAGAAACAGGGCCATCACCACCCCCAGCACCAGCCAGCCCAAAGAACTGAGAGATTCGTTGGGCAGAATGCGGTCGTAAACCTGAATCAGGGTGATCGGCAGGGCCAACGACAAAATGTTGATGAAGACCGATGCCAGGAGAATGGTCGGCCCAATCCCGGCCATGCCGGGCAGGCTTCGCATACCCAGCAACCAACTGGATTTTTTTGAATACGCATCAATACCCAACGTCTCTTTTCCTTCGCCGCCGCCCACCCGTCCCGCCGGTTCCATGGGCCCGACAGCATATCCTGTCAGAGGTGACCCGCACAAGAAAGAGGTCTCTCACCTGCTTGCCCATATCGGCCCATAAAATTTCATGCAATAATCCGGCCCATCTTGTCCGTTCTCCTGTTCCCGACAAAAGCTGTTTGTTCGGGCATCAATTTTGCTTCAAACTTCCATCCATCGGGTGGTCACCTGCCCGGCTCCGCCATGCGGATAACGTTTACAACCATGAGATATTATTTCTGTTTTCCATGCGCTTTGCCCCGTCTGTCCCTCTTGCCTCTCCACCCTGCCGGCCCGGACGATGTCGTCGGATCGTCTTGCTGGGGATGCTGGCCTGGTGCGCGATGGGAGTGCGGGGGGCCTGGTCCGTCTCCCTGTCCGAGGCCGTCCCCCAGGCCCTGACCCTCAGCCCGACGGTCCAGGCCGCCGACAAGCAACGCCAGATCACCGAACAGCAAACCAGGCAGGCCCTGGCCGGCTACCTGCCCACCGTGGATTATTACGCCAGTATGGGCAACGAAAAGACCGACTCACCCTCCACCCGCGCCCTCGGCGGAGGCGCGGTCTCCCTGCCGCACCGGGAAACCCGAACCTCCGTCAGCCAAATGCTGTTTGACGGTTTCAACGTCTCCAGCGGGGTCAAAAAGGCCCGCGCCACCCAACAGGCAGCGGACTGGAGTTATCAACTGGCCATCCAGACCGTGACCATGGATGCCGTCGAACAATACCTGGAAGTGCAAAAACAGAGAGAATTATTGCATAAAATAAAGCAGTTTGCCTCCGTACAGGCGGATTTCCTGGCCAAGATCCAGGAGTGGTACGAGGGTGGGGCAGGCACCGTGGCCGAGGTCTGGCAAACCGAAAGCCGTCTGGCCCTCACCCGCTCCAGCATGGCCACCGTGGCCAGCCAATTGTCCACCGCCCAGGACGAGTTCGCCCGCCTGTTCGGCTTTGCGGCGGACCATCTGGAGCCGGTTGCCTCCGTATCGACCCGCCTGCCCCACTCTCTGGAACAGGCACTGGAACAGGCCGCCCAGCGCCACCCCAGCCTGTTGGAGGCCCACGCCACCCTGGCGGCCACCGAGGCCGCCCGCACCGCCGCCCAGGCCGGCCTGTGGCCCACCTTGCACCTGGCGTTGGAAAATTCCCGCACCAACAACTCCTCCGGTTTTGACGGGGAGACCCAGAGCACGGCGACCATGCTGCGGCTGAACTACAACCTGTTCCGCGGCGGCACCGACCTGGCCCGCAGCCTGGAGTTCAATCGCCGCCAGGAACAGGCCCAGGCCCAGGCGGAACAGGTCCGGCAGAACGTGCAAAAAAATGTGGAAAAATCATGGCGCACCATCATGGAACTGCGGCAGCGCCTCGTCTCCCTGCAACAACACGAAACCGTCAGCAGGCAGGTGGCGGATGCCTACCATGAGCAGTTCATCGCCGACCAGCGCTCCCTGCTCGATGTTCTGAATGCCGAAAACGAGCTCTACACCGCGCAAAGCAACCGGGCCAGCGGCCATTATGCACTGCTGGTGGAAGAATACCGCCTGCTGGCCAACATGGGCATCCTCGAGTTGGCCGCCCCCGCTGCCACCCGGGCAGCCCAGGCCGATACCCGCCTGACCCTGCAGGAGGCCCAGTTGACCCCTGCCACCCCGGTCACCCTCCGTGCCAACCCCCAGGCCAACGGCGCCATCGTGCGGGAGTTGCCAAAACAGACCCCATTGCGTATCCTCCAGACCCGGCACGACTGGATGCAGGTCATCGACTCGGCAGGCAATCAGGGCTGGATCACCGGGGTAACCACCCCGAGTGGACAACTGCAGTCCGGCCTCTTTTCTTTTCCCGCCGAGACCGCCCCTCCCCCGCCTGACCAGACCCGGTCCGCCGGGCAAGAGGACTCCCGTCCTGACCACCACTGACCATCGACGATGGCCGGTCACTCCCTGCACGATTCGGGTATTGTCATGTCCCCTGCCTGCCGCCTGCTGTTTCGCGCTGTGCTCCTGCTCGGCCTGCTGCTGCCGCTCCCCGGACAGGCCGACCCCCGGATCGTCTACCTCACCTTCGATGACGGCCCCAGACCCAGCACCCAGGATATCCTGGAACTGCTGACCCGGGAAGAGGTGCCCGGCACCTTTTTCCTGATCGGCCTCCATGTCCTGATCAGCCCCCATCGCCAAAAAATTCTCCGCAACCTCCAGGCCAGCCCGTGGGTGCAGGTGGCCAATCACTCCTACACCCATGCCAACGAGCAGTACCGGGCCTTCTACAGCAATCCGGAGGGCATGGTGCAGGATTTCCAGAAAAACAACGAAATACTCGGTTTTGTCACACCGCCCTTTCCCACCCGTCTGCCCGGTCGCATCGACTGGCGTTTTGACCAGTTTTTCACCGACAGCAATCACTATCCCCGCAACGCCCCCAGGGCGATCCCCGACGGGATCTCCCGGCTGTTTGACAACCATTTTGTGCTGTACGGCTGGGATGTGGAGTGGATGAAAAACAGAAAGACCCGAACCATGGAACCACCGGAGAACGTGGCCGCCACGGTCAAACAACGGTTTGCCACCCGCCACTCCGTCAAACCGAACAAAGTGGTCATCCTCATGCACGACCAGAATTTTGTCGGCAAAGAGGGAATGGAAAGGCTGCAAACCCTGATCCGGATCTTCAAACAGGAGGGATACTGCTTCGATTTCATGAAAAATTATGGCAGGATCGCCACGACCGCTGAACTGCTGCCATAGGCGTGGCACGGTAGGCACTACCGAGGCAGCAAGGCTGATTGGACGGATGCAAGCTGTTTCCGAATCGCCAGCCTACCTGCGGCGCATGCTGAGGGCGCCGCAGCAAAAAGCGGCTGCGGCTTTCTTTGAAAATCAACGGCAACGACAACGGCAACGGTAAAATCCCAGGGCGCTGCCCTGGACCCGCAGCAGTACAGACCAGGCATGTCAAATCCACTGTGCCGCCATGCCCTGCCTCACGCCTTTTTGTTCAAGCCACCCATCCAGTCACCCACCCGCTGCGACACGGTGGTGGAAAGGGCCTTTTCCCCCAACCCGCACAACATGCCGAGGATCAAAGAAATCTTGAAATCAGTCAGCAGTGCCTGGGTCGAGACCGCACCGAACTGGACCGTCACAATACCCGTGTTGAGCAACAAAGCGACGAAGATGGTCAACAACCCGGTAAAAATCAGCCGAACCTGCGGCTCCATGTTGTCGCTGGCAATGATCTGCAAGGATTCAAAACGGGTGGCAGGCGGATTCATGCCCACCGACAGCCAGACACCGGCCATGCAACCCGCCCATAAGACACTGCAATTGATGATTTCCGGCAGTTTGAACACCTCCTGATCGTAGAGCTTAAGCTGGTGAAGCACCGTCACCACGCCCACGCTCAAACAAGCCTGCAGAAGGGCATGCAGGCCCAGCTTTTTCAGGTAGCGCATGCGAATGCCGGGCGCCTCCCGGGCCACCACCTCGTTTTTCAGCATGGCCAGAGAGCGCTGGGCCAGGGCCGGCAGCGGGGAGGCCCCCATCAACCCCACCCGCGCCAGGGAGAGCAGGGCATCAAAATAGTTGTGAAACTGCCGGT
>JAMOAX010000045.1:0-20242 GCA_039908555.1 Magnetococcus sp. DMHC-8 | reverse complement strand
GTGACGGTCCCCGGACCCCTGCAATAATTTTATTTAATTATCAACATGATACAAAAAAACCTACCCTTGCAAGGGGTGACCCCACTGGACCCACAATCCCTGCATGGTGTTCCGGAGGTAAACGTGGACGAAACAATGATTGAGGCCCATGATCCCAACCGGAGGTGAAGACGTGGAACAACGCCGTTTTCCGTCGGTCTATGCCCTGGTCATGATGCTCCTGGTGGCTGGTGCAGCCGTCAGCCTGCTGCTGCCGATCTGGTTGCGACCGGCGGCGGCGACCCGGGAGGTGCCGGCAGAGTTGCAGGGGGTCCTGCTGCCGATCGCCCATCCCATTGAGGCCGTGCCATTGCTGGATCACCATGGCCGTCCTTTTGGCGTGGAGCAGTTGCGTGGCCATTGGACCTTCCTGCTGTTTGGCTACACTTATTGTCCCGATATCTGTCCGGTGACGCTGGGCGCGCTGGCCGGGTTGGTGGCGCAACTGGCCACCGGTCCGGGCGGGGAGGCTGCGGCACCACGGGGCCTGTTCGTCTCGGTGGACCCCCGTCGTGACACCCCGGCGGTACTGAAAAAATATCTGGCCTACTTCAACCCCCACTTCACGGGGTTGGTGGGTGATGAGGCACAGCTCATGGCCTTTGCCCGCCAGGTGGGGGCGGCCTATGTGCGGGTGCCCCCCGCCAACAATACCGACGAGGAGCGTTTCGAACACAGTACCTCCCTGTTTTTGATCGATCCCCAGGCGCGTCTGGTGGGCATCTTTTCCTACGCCATCCAGACCGAAGGACGGGCGATGGCGTTATTTCAAAAAATTGACACCCTTTACAAGGAGCACAAATGGCCATGAACAAGGCAACAGGTTGGTTGAGCGTATGGTTGTGGTTGCTGCCGGCCACCGCGGTGTGGGCCGGCGAGATTGCCATCCGGGACCCCTGGGTCCGCGAAACACCACCCACCCTGCAAAGTTCGGCAGCCTACATGATCATCCACAATACCGGGCAAACGGGCAAAACGGTGGTCGGCGCCAGCAGCCCTCTGTTTGCCAGGTTGGAATTTCATGAAACCATTCAAAGGGATGGCATGGCCACCATGGTGGCACGGGACAGCCTGGTCATCGACGCTGGCGGTCAGGTGACCCTCAAGCCGGGCGGCTATCACATGATGTTGCTGGGACACCGGGGACCCAAACCCTTGCGGGCCGGCGACAAGGTGCCATTGGCTCTGCACCTGAGCGACGGCTCCCGGGTGACGGCGGAAGCCGAGGTGCGGGCCACGTCGTCCGGCGCTGCGGAACAGCACCCTGGGCATCACCACGCCCACTGACACCCAACCGGGCATCGAGGAGTATGACAGATGATCTGGACACGCAGACAATGGATGACCGCCGTTGCGGCCCTCCTCTGGCTGGGCTGGAGTGGTTCTGCCCAGTCCGACGAGTTGCAAAAAAGTGGCGCGCCCATCGGAGCGGCGGTGGCCGCCGCACAATCCCAGTACGCCCTGAACGTCAAGCTGCCCGAGTTCACCCTGAACGGGGTCAAGCTCAAACAGGACCGTCGCCAGCCCAAACCGGAAGCCTTCCAGGACCCCGGCAGCCGCAAATGTCCGCCCTTTTGTGTCGAACCGGAGACGGTGCCGGGCGCCACCACCCTGCGTCTGGAAGATTTTCCCAAAATGGCCGATGATATCCACGCCGGCAAGGTGCTCATCGTCGACATGAGAACCCCGGACTGGTTCCAAAAAGGCACCATCCCGGGGGCCATCAACCTCTCCTACACCGACCTGACCGGACCGCAAACCAAGGCCAAGGCCCGCATGAAAAAATTGGCAGACAAGGATTTGATCGCCTTTTGCAACGGCTGGTGGTGCGGTCAGAGCCCGACGGGCATCAAGGCCTTGCTGGAGCTGGGCTACACGGGCAAGATTTACTATTTCCGGGATGGCAATCAGGGTTGGGCCGACGCGGGGTTGCCATTTTCCACGCCTTGAACCGCACCCTTTTTGGGATACATGGTTTATAGTTATTGCGGGTCCAGGGGGGTCACCCCCCTGGCGGGTCCAGGGCAGCGCCCTGGGGTTTTGCCGTTGCCGTTGCTGTTGATTTTCAAAAAGCCGAAGCCGGTTTTGCTTCGGCGTCCTCAACATGCGCCGCAGGCAATCTGGCGGGTGTCCACTGGCTTGTGCCCATTACATGGAGACAATTAGTTTGATAAATATTGGGATTCATGGTGACAGGCAGCCTGCCTGCGGCGCATGTTGGGCGCGCTGCGCGTGACGCAAAAACCGCGTCACGCTTCTCTTAGAGGCGCGCCAGAAGACAACAGCAACAGCAAAATCCCAGGGCGCTGCCCTGGACCCGCCAGGGGAGATAATCTCCCCTGGACCCCATAAAACTTTACCCGCCAAACGACGCATCCCGAGACATGGAATACATCATGCCTGGGATGACTGGCGGAGACGCGGCGGTGGACCATCCACCCGGCGCAATATGTCCCGGGCCAGTTGTTCCCGACTTCGCCCCTCGATCCGGAGCGTCCAGTCGGCCGCCTGACGATAAAAAGGCAGGCGCCGCCGCATGAGTTCCTCGACGGACAAATGGTCGCTCAAGGCAGGACGGGTCGCATCACCCTGGACCTTCTGCGCCAGACGGCGCACATCCCCCTGCAACCAGACCAGCACGCCGTTGCGCTTCAGCACGGCCACTTTGCGTTCGCTGAAGAGCTCCTCGCCCTGCTCGTCCAGGTCCACCACCATCCCCCCGCCGGTATCGATGATCATGCCATCCAGCGCCGCCACCTTGCAGGCCACCGCATATTCCAGCTCGCGAAAGGCCCGCCAATCCCCCTGCGCATCGGCAATCAGGTCGGCAATGGTACGCCCCCCCCGTTCATAAGAGATCAACAGATCGGTGGACAAGACGGGCCGTTTGCTCAACCGGGCCAAATGACGGCTGACGCTGGATTTGCCACAGGCCCGCAGACCGATCAGGACAATGTTCACGGCACCACCACCGCACCCGTCTGTCGCCACCACTTGAACAAAACCAGCAACAAAGGCGCCGCATGCATGCAAAGATCAAAAATATCCAGGGGACGGGACAGGGTGCCCGCCATCAGCATTTTCAACTTTTCCCACAGGTGCGGCTCGGGAACAAAAGGGGCCAGGGCCAGCAGGATCGCTCCCACCAGCAACGGCGTCCAGGACAGTTGATCCAGCCAGAGGGCAAAAGAGCTGAACATGGCAAAAAGTACTCCTCATATTGCAAGAAAACGGGCCTTGACCATCGTTGCGTCCGGCAGGGGTATGGGCCCCCTGGCGGGTCAACCAACCTGATTTGACAGGTACACGCTGTTCCAGAATCGCCAGATTGCCTGCGGCGCATGTTGAAAACGCCGCAGCAAAAAGCGGCTGCGGCTTTCTTTACAATCAACGGCACAGGCAAAGTCCCAGGGCTCTGCCCTGGACCCGCCAGGGGGTGACCCCCCTGGACCCGCAGCAGTTCTTCAAAGCCTATCAAATCAGGTTGGTTGGTTGACCCCCTGAAGCCGCACGCGCCCTTTCCGTTCAATGGGCCTCGGCCCAGTTGACGCCAACCCCCATGTCCACCTTCAGGGGTACGCTCAACACCATGGCCTCCTCCATCGACTCCCGTACCAGGCCTTTTACCGCATCCAGCTCCCCCTCTGCAACCTCCAGCACCAGCTCATCATGGACCTGCAACACCATCCGGCTCTGCAACGCCGCATCCCGCAACCGGCGGTGCACACGCAGCATCGCCAGCTTGATCAGGTCGGCCGCCGAACCCTGCAATGGAGCGTTGATGGCGGTCCGCTCCGCCAACTCACGCACCGTGCGATTGCTGTTGGCAATCTCCCGCACCTGACAACGCCGCCCACCGATGGTCTCCACATAGCCGTGCCGGCGGGCAAACGCGATGGTCCGTTCCATATGCTCCCGCACCCCCTGGTAGCGGTCGAAATAACGCTCCATGTAGGCCCGGGCCTCGTTGTTGCCGATCCCCAGACGTTTGGCCAGACCATAAGGACTCATGCCGTAGATCAGACCAAAATTGATGGTCTTGGCCATGCGCCGTGCTGCGGCGCTGACCTCGCCCCCCTCACCACCAAACAGCTCCAGGGCCGTGGCGGCGTGGATATCCTGATCCTGGGCAAAAGCCGCCCGCATCCCGGCAACCTCCCCCAGATGGGCCAACAGACGCAACTCGATCTGACTGTAATCGGCAGACAGCAACAACCAGCCCGGCGGCGCGACAAAGGCCGCCCGAATGGCCCGGCCATCTTCATGCCGCACCGGAATATTCTGCAGATTGGGGTCCGACGAGGAGAGCCGACCGGTCAAGGTGGCCGCCTGATTGAAATGGGTGTGCAACCGCCCCGTGGTCGGATTGAGCAATTGCGGCAGGGCATCGGTATAGGTCGACTGCAGCTTGGTCAGGGTGCGATAGCGCAACACCCGCTCCGGCAGCACATGCCCCTGCTCCGCCAGCCCGGTCAACACCTCCACATCGGTCGAATAGCCCGTACTGGTACGCCGTCCCCCCTTGATGCCCATCCTGCCAAACAAAATTTCTCCCAGTTGCCGGGTGGAGTTGACGTTGAAAGACTCCCCCGCCAGGGTGTGGATCTCCTGCACCAGCACCTCCCGCTGCCGGGCAAAGCGGGCCGACATGGCTGCCAGCACCGCCCGGTCCAGGCAGACACCGGCCAGTTCCATCTCGCCCAGCACCGTCAGCAATGGTCGTTCCACCTCCTGATACAGACGCCAGACCGATGGCATGGCCTGCACCACCGGCGCCATCTTGCGCGCCGCCTCCCAGGCCACCTCGGCATCCTCGCAGGCATAGGGCGCGGCCCGCACCACCGGCACCTGGTCAAAACGCAAGGCGTTCCTGCCCGAACCGGTCACCTCCTTGAAGGTGATCGTGCTCCGCTGCAGCTCTTCCAGGGCGATGGCATCCAGATTGTGACGCCGCGCCCCCCCGTACAGCAGGTGGGAAAAGAGCATGGCATCCATGGCCATGCCCGCCAGACGAATGCCATACTTGTGCAATACCACGTACTCATACTTGATGTTTTGCCCGATCTTGGCCCGGGCGGGATCTTCCAGGAGCGGCTTGAGCAGGGCCAGGGTGTCGGCCAACGGCAACTGGCCGTCGGGAGCCGCCTCGACCGTGTGACCCACCGGCAGATAGACCGCCGTGCGATTGGCCCAGGAAAAGGAGAGCCCCACCAGTTCGGCCCGCACCGCATCCACGTGGGTCGTCTCCGTATCGAGAGAAAAGAGAGGCTGCTGTGCCAACTCCTGCACAAACTGTTGCAAGGCGGGCCAGGTGGTGATGGTCCGGTACTGACAGACGCTCCCGATCGCCGCGTCACCCGCCGCCCCGCCCACCGCAGGCACCGGGACAGGCACCTCCTCATCCACCGCCTCAAAATTCAACTCACCCTGCCGGGTGGGGCGGCTGCGGTCCAGATCCCGCACCAGGCTGGCCAATTCCATCTCCACAAACAGGGCCCGCAACCGCGGCCAATCCGGCTCCCGGCGGCGGGCCGCCTCCAGGGAAAACGCCAGGGGTACGGCCCGGTCGATGGTGGCCAGTTGCAGCGACAGGCGGGCCTGGTCCGCATGGTCTCCCAGGAGCTGACGCCGCTGAGGCTGGGACACCCGATCCAGATTGGCCAGCAGCGCCTCCACCGTGCCAAATTCCCGGATCAACTGGGCAGCGGTCTTGTCGCCGATCCGGGGCACACCGGGAATATTGTCCGAGGTGTCCCCCGCCAGGGCCAGCACCTGGATCACCTGTTCCGGCCCCACCCCCCAGCGGGCCTCCACCTCCGCCGTCCGAATCCACTGCTCCTTGCCCGGGTCCCACAGGGAGACCCGGGGCGAGACCAGTTGCATCAAATCCTTGTCCCCGGAGACGATCACCACCTCCAGGCCGGCCTGCACCCCCGCCGCAGCCAGGGTGCCCAGCAGATCGTCCGCCTCATAACCCGACAGTTGCAGAGCAGGAATGCAATAGGCCTCCACAATGGCCTGGATGACCGGCACCTGTACCCGCAGCTCATCCGGCATGCTCTTGCGGTTGGCTTTATAGTTCGCATCCAGTTGGTGACGAAAGGTCGGGCCCCGGCCGTCAAAAACCATCACCAGCCGTTCCGGCTGGTGCTCCGCCAGCAGACGGCGCAACATTTTGACAAACCCAAAAACGGCATTGGTGGGAAAACCGTCCCGCCGTGAAAAATTGCGCAAGCCGTAGAAAGCCCGGTAGAGATAGCCGGACCCGTCGATCAGGAAAAGGCGGTCGGCAGGAGAAGGGGGGATGGCCATGGACGGGTTCTCCGGTCGGTAGTGGGGCGACAAAGCCGATTTGATACAAGCCACTCCAGCATCGCCAGCTTGCCTGCGGCGCACGCCGAGGAGGCCGAAGCAAAACCTGGCTTCGGCTTTTTTAAAATCAACAGCAACAGCAAGACCCCAGGGCTCTGCCCTGGACCCGCCAGGGGAGATAATCTCCCCTGGACCCCATGAAACTTTACTTGTTGATGCAGGTTTATCGCGCCAGCCGTGCGAATGGTTGGGAAATGAACAGGGGGTGGGCACTATTGGGATGCCCCATTCCCCCCCTCCAACTCCCGCGCCAGATCCGCCACCCGGCTGACCGGCAGGCGGCAGACCAGGTTGCGGCAGACATAGGCCGTGGGTTTGCCCTCCAGCATGGGGCGACCCGCCAGCAGCGGCCAGGTCTGCCCGTCCACCGCCTGCCCCGGCTCCACCAACGCCAGCACCAGGCCGGGAATCAACCGGCGGCGCACCTCCGCCAACAGGGCCCGGGTGTCGGGATGGGCACGGGGACCGGCCACAATCACCTCCACCGCCGAATCCGGTCGATAGTCCAGCAGATGCAGCAGTTCCGGCGCCCCGCTCGCCTGTTTGGCCAGATAGCCCGACAACCGCTGCCGCATGGCCTCCGTCTCCTTCTCCAGACGACCCTCCTGACTGAACAGGAGCAACCGTTGCAGGGTGATCAAGGCCACCGAATGGCCGGCCGGCGTGGCACCATCCTCCAGCACCGTGCGCGCCGGAATGGCCGACACCTGCTCCCGAGGCGTCAACAGCAACAGTTGTCCGGCAGCCGGCTGAAAATGGTCCAGCATGGCATGGCCCAGGGCATGGGCCTGGGCCAAATGTGGCAGCTCAAAATCGGCCTCGTACAAATCCAGCAGGGCCTGCGCCAGGAAGGCATAATCGTCCAGAAACACCTCGGCACCCACCTGCTCCCCCCGCCGACTGTGGCGCAACTGCCCCGGCGTCGGAAAAACCCGGTTCAGGTCGGCCAGACAATCGCGGGCGGCCGCCAGATAGCGGGGCTCCTGCAATACCGCCCCCGCCCGCGCCAGGGCCGACAGCATCAGGCCGTTCCAGGAGGTGAGTATTTTGTCGTCCCGGGCCGGCGGCGGGCGCTGCTCCCGGGCCGCCAGCAGACGCTGCCGACCCTGTTGCGACTCCCGGCGGCTCTGGGCCAGGGTCTCCAGACCACCCAGCAGACGCAGGACGCTTCGCCCCGCCACCACCCCCTCCACCGGGTCGAAAAACAGTTCCAGAAAGGGGGCCGCATCCTGTGCGCCGAGCACCCGGGTGATCTCTGCCGCGTCCCAGGTGTAATACTTCCCCTCGCCATCCCCGTCATCGGCCGCCAGCGTCGCCGCAAAACAGCCACCCGGCAGGCGCAAACGCTGCAACAAATCGTCCAGCACCTCCCGGACCACCAGGGCATAGCGGGCCTGACCGGTCAGTTGCCAGGCCTCCAGATAGGCCCGCACCAGCAGGGCATTGTCATGCAGCATGATCTCAAAATGGGGCACCTGCCAGCGCGCATCCGTCGCCAGGCGGTGAAAGGCGCCGCCCAACTGATCACGCACCCCGCCGGCAGCCATTTGATCCAACGTCAACAGGGCCAACCGGGCCTCGGCAGGCTGCCGACCCAGGGCGGCCTGGCGCAGCAGCAACGACAATATCAGCGGTTGCGGCGACTTGCTCTCCCGACCGGCGATACCGCCATACTGGTCATCAAAACGGGCCTGCCAGAAGGCGACCGCGCCCGGACGGGGGTCCGCACCATCGGGGCTGGGCGGCGGCAGGTCACGGGGTTCCGCCAGCCAGGTGGTCATTTTTCCCAGACGGGTCAGCAACGCGCCCCGGTCATCCCGCCATTGATTCAGCACGGTGGACAGCACCGCCTTGAGACTGGGCTGCCCCCGACCGGTCTCCGGGGCAAAATAGCCACCCCCGTAGACCGGTTGCAACGCCGGGGTCAAAATCATGTTCAGCGGCCAGCCCCCCTGGCCCGTCATGGCGGTCAGAATGTGCATGAAATGGCTGTCCAGGTCGGGCCGTTCGTCCCGGTCCACCCGGATGCTGACAAAATGGGCGTTGAGAAGGGAGACAGTGGCCGGGTCCCGAAAACTTTCCCGGTCCATGAGACGGCACCAGCGACAGGCGGCATAACCGATGGAGAGAAAGACCAGCTTTTGTTCCCGTTTGGCCTGGGACAGCGCCTCTTCGCCCCAGGGCTGCCACGCCACCGGGCTGTCGGCCTGCCGGGCCAGATGGGGGCTGGTGGCCGGTTGCAAACGGTCGGCCGCATTGGCCTCGTTGCCCAGCCCAGCACCCATCAGGAGCCCCAGAAGCCATACCATCCAGGCCAACGCCCGGCGGTCAGACCCCGGCATGGTCATGATACAGACGGTGGGTGATGAACAGGGCGATGGTAAAAAGCACCACCGCGCCGGTCTGATGGGCCGATGCCAGAGGAATGGGCACCATCCACAGCAGGGTGGAAATGCCCAGGGCCAACTGTACCAACACCATGACCAGCAGCCAATGGAGCGCCAGACGTGCCGGTCCGACCAGAGGTTCCCGCCGGGCCCTCCACCAGAAAGTGAGCACAAACCCAAAGACCAGCATGGCCAACAAACGGTGATCCCATTGCACTGTGGCGAGATTTTCAAAAAAATTCAGGTAAAAGGGCTCCAACAAAAAAATGCCGTCCGGAATCCACTCGTCATTCATCAGGGGAAAGGTATTGAAAGCCATGCCGGCATCCAGCCCTGCCACAAAACCACCGGAAAGCACGGTCAGGAAAATCAGACCGGTCAGGGCCGCCGCCATCCTGCGGAGAGGGTGACCCGCCTGCAGGGCATGGCGGCGGCATTGCCCGAAAAAAAGCCCCAGTGCCACCCAAAGCATGTAGGCATAGAGCAAAACAGCCATGCCCAGATGGGCCGTCAGGCGGTAGGGACTGACATGGGGATTGTCCACCAGCCCGCTTTTGACCATGTACCAGCCCATCCCGCCCTGCAGTCCCCCCAGGAGGAACATGGTGGCCAACTGCCACGCCAGGGCACGGTCGATCCGGCGCCGCACCAGAAAATAGAGAAAAGGCAACAGAAAGACCAGACCGGTCACCCGCCCGATCAGGCGATGGATATATTCCAGCCAGTAGATGGATTTGAAACCCGTCAGGGTCATGTCCCAGTTGACCTTCATGAATTCGGGCGACTGGCGATAGTGGCCGAACACCTCCTGCCAGTCGGCCTCGTTGAAGGGAGGCAACCAGCCGGTCACCGGCGCCCACTGCACCATGGACAAACCCGAGCCGGTCAGACGGGTCAAGCCACCGATCACCACCATGACCACAATCAGGGCACAACAGGCAAAGAGCCAACTGGCAACCGTCTTCATGTCAGCCGGTGTCTCGGATGATTGATGCATGCGGCAACGCTCCCGTCTCTTGACCAAACGGCAAAAATAACCAACGATGATGGCGGCGGGTCTTGCCACCGGTCATCGGGTGGCAGAACGCACCGTCGCGACAATATCGCGGAATCCGTTTCCATGCAACCAATACTTGCCAAGGACGCCATGCAGACCGACCCTCTCACCCTGACGCTGCCCGACCGGGCGGCCCAACCCCATCTGACCCGGCTTGCCACCGGCTGGTTGACCCTTGCCCTCTGTTCCCTGGTCGGCGCGGGTCTGGTGGTCATCCTGATCGTCCTGGCCCGCATGCCGGTCATCCACAACCTGATTCCCTGGACCGGCTCGTTTCGCACCGCCCTGGTGATCCATGTGGATCTCTCCGTGCTGGTCTGGTTTTTGTCGTTTGCCGGTCTGCTGGCCAGTCTGACCCTGGCGGAACGGTTCGCCGGACCCGGCAGGGTGGCACTGGGTACGGCCCTGCTGGGCACGGTCATCCTCACCCTCTCGCCGGTCCTGGGAGAGGATGCGCCCTTCATGAACAATTATGTGCCGGTCCTGAACAATATGGCCTTCTTCACAGGCATCACCCTGTTTACCGGCGGTTTTGCCCTGCTCGCCCTGCTGACCCTGTCGGGTCGCCGTCCTGCCCTCCAGGCCGGCGAGCAGGGATTGCGGTTCGGTCTCCTCTCCGCCCTGCTGCTCTTTTTCGTGGCCCTGGCCTCGCTGGCCTGGAGCGGGCTGGCCCTGCGCCCCATGACCACCCACAACGAACACTATTTTGAACTGCTCTTCTGGGGCAGCGGCCATCTGTTGCAGTTTACCCATGTCCAACTGCAAATGCTGGCCTGGCTGTGGCTGAGTACCCACGCCGGCCTCCGCTCCTTCCTGACCCCGCGCCTGACCATTCCCCTGTTCACCCTGGGGGCGCTGCCCGCCCTGGCCGGGCCGGTCATCCATCTCCTCTATCCCGTCGACAGCGGTGAATACCGGCTGGCCTTTACCGACCTGATGATCTACGGCGGCGGTCTGGCCGCCGTGCCCCTGAGTGCCATGCTCGCCTGGTCCCTGTGGCAATCAGACCGGACAGACAGCCCGGAACAGGCCACCTTGCGACTGGCACTGCGCACATCCCTGATCCTGTTCCTGTTCGGCGGAATGATCGGTTTCATGATCCGGGGGGTCAATGTCACCATTCCCTCCCACTATCACGGTTCCATCTGTGCCATCACCCTGGCCTACATGGGGCTGACCTATCACATCCTGCCCGGCCTGGGCTTTCGCCGCCCTGCCCCCCGTTGGTCCAACCTGCAACTGCATCTGTATGCCTTCGGTTCGTTGCTGCATGTCATCGGACTGGCCTGGTCCGGCGGCCATGATGTCCAGCGCAAGACCGCCGGCGCCGCCCAGGGACTGGCCACCCTGACAGACAAAATACCCATGTGGGTCATGGGAGCAGGAGGCATCATCGCCGTGCTGGGCGGCGTTCTCTTCCTGGTACTGGCATTCCGCTCCTTGCGTCAGGGGAGGCAACACACGTAACCTTGTCATCCACATTGGTTGTCGCGTTGACCGTTTCATCCGACCCATTTCCTGCCCGACCAAGGAGAAAGAGAATGCGCCTCCTCACCACGCTCGTACCCGTACTGGCCGCCGGCTTGACCCTGCTGACCGGTGCAGCAACGGCCCTGGATGTCAACATCACCAAGGAGATACCCTCCATCACCGTCAAACATGGCAGCAAAACGGTCACCGTACAGCGCAACCAGGACCCTGCTGCCGTCATTGACCCGGAATTTGCCAAGGTGGCGCGCAAGTGCCCGCCCTTCTGTGCCCATCCACTGGAAGCCGCACCGGGTGTCAAGACCGTCGGCGAGGTGGAGCTGATCCACTTCATGAACAAGGCCCTCAAGGATGGCTCAGGCATCCTGGTGGACGCCCGCACCCCCGACTGGCACGCCAAAGGGACCATCCCCGGCTCCATCAATGTGCCCCACACCGATCTCTCCCCCGGCGGAGCCGATGCCAAAACCCTGGAAAATGCCCTGAAACTGTTCGGCGTCACCAGACAGGGATCAGGATGGGATTTTGCCAAAGCCAGAACCCTGGTCATGTGGTGCAATGGCGCCTGGTGCGGCCAATCCCCCACCGCCATCCAGAACCTGCTGCAACTCGGCTACCCCGCCGACAAGCTGCTCTACTACCATGCCGGCATGCAATCATGGAAAATGTTCGGGCTGACCGTGGTGCCACCCGCAGAGTGATGGCACAGCATGATGCCCCCGTTTACAAAGAGATTGACACAGCAAGGCGATTGCATTACCCTGCAGACCATTCTCTCTCTTTGACCGGAGAACACGATGGACATCACCCTTGAAGTGGAATCCACGTTGACCGACCGTTATCAGACCACCGTGCCGGAGACCGTGCGTCGTGTCCTGCGGTTGGGTAAGCGCGACAAGCTTCACTATGCCATTCGCCCCAGTGGGGAGGTGGTGCTCACACGCGCCAGAGATTCCGGGCAAGACGACCCGGTGCTTGGCCAGTTTCTGGTTTTCCTGGCCCGCGACATCGCCGGGCATCCCGAATACCTGCAGGCTGTTGATACCCGTTTTGCGCAGCACATTCAGTCGTTGGTGGCCGGTGTCGAAATCGATCTCAATACGGCCCTTGCGGCAGACAATGAATGAGTGCGAACAAGACCACACCCCTGGTCATCAATGGTTGGGCTGTTTTTGTTCACCCCCTGTTTCTCGCGCAACTGGAGGTACTGGTCCAACAAGTTGAGGCACTCAAACAGCGGGATCCTGTCGGGTATGTCAAGAAGAACGCCAGCAAACGTCTGGCAGCGATTGCCAGGCTGGCGTTTACCGTCATCCCCCAGGATCCGACACGGGTAGAATACCGACAAGGCGACACCCTCGGCAATACGCACAAACACTGGTTCCAGGCCAAATTTTTCCAGCAGTACCGGTTGTTTTTTCGCTATCACGTGTCGAGCAGGATCATTGTTTATGCATGGTGCAACGATGAGGAGAGCAAACGTGCCTACGCAAGCGATGACGATGCCTACCGGATGTTTCGTAAAATGTTGGAAACCGGTCGCCCACCAGACGATTGGCACCAGTTGTTGGCTGAGGCGCGCAACGGTAGCCTGTGTCTGCAGCAGCTTTCAGGAAATTCAGTCTCGCATCCCTGAAGTTCAGGGCAACATGGCAGATTTGAACGCATGGCGATCAGGAACCAGGCATGGTATGCCGAGGCCGTTGGCATGAAACTGGAGATCCGGTTGGCACCTCGGTGAAAGGCCAAGCCGTTATTCACACAAAAACAGCAGGCCGGTCAGCCGCAGGCGGTCCCGCACCGTCTCATTGGCAGACGACAGCACCAGGGATTTGCCTGCCTGCTCCGCTGTGCGCCGGGCGGCGACCAGTACCTGGAGCGCCGCCGTGTCCACATCCACCACCCCGGCCAGGTCCACCCGAACCACCGGCGCCGCCGCATCGGCAATATGGGCTTGCAGGCCGCGCACCAGCTCGTCAACACCCGCCAGGCACAATGTCCCTGACAACCGCAGACAGTCCTGATCCACCGGCCCGTTCATGATCCCTGCACCGCGTCCACCAGGGCCAGCAGCCGGCCCGGCATCTCCACCACCGGCAGCACATGATCCACACCACCCGCCTTGATGGCCATCTTTGGCATGCCGAACACCACGCAACTGGCCTCATCCTGGGCCAGGGTGCGAGCACCGGCCCGTTTCATGGCCAACAGCCCCTCCGCGCCGTCCGCACCCATGCCGGTCAAAATCACCCCGATCCCCTGCCGGCCCACCGCCTCGGCCATCGAGTGAAACAGGACATCCACCGAAGGCCGCACCCGGTGCACCATCGGTCCATCCTGCAAACGCACCACATGATGGTCACCCGCCCGCGCCACCACCATGTGCCGCCCTCCCGGCGCCACCAGCACCGTACCCGTCTGCACCCGCTCCCCCTCCACCGCCTCCCGGACCTGCATCCGACAGATCCGGTCCAAACGCTGGGCAAACGGTGCCGTGAACTGGGCCAGCATGTGCTGCACCACCAGAATGGCCGGCGTCTCCTCCGGCAACGGGGCCAACACCTCCTGCAACGCATCCGTCCCACCCGTGGAAGCCCCCATGGCAATGATCGGCTCCGCCACCCCCGGCCCCACCACCCGCCGGCTCAAAACGGGCATGACCGGTCTGGGCCCGTCCAGAAACCGCTGCGACGGCCGCTGCAAACGGGCCTGTCCCGCCGCCTTGACCCGCTCGATGATCTGCCCGGCCATCTCATCCAGTTTTTCCCGAACATCCAGGGCCGGCTTGGCAATCACATCCACCGCCCCCAACGCCAACGCCCGAAAGGTCTGCTCGGTATCCTGACCGGTCAGCGTGCTGACCATCACCACCGGCATGGGATTCGACTTCATCAGACGCTCCAGAAAATCCAGACCATCCATCCCCGGCATGACAATGTCCAGCGTCAAGACGTCCGGTTGCAACGCCTTGATCTTCTGCATGGCCGACCAGGCATCGGATGCCGTACCCACCACCTCCAGCTGCGCATCCTCCTGCAAAATCTCCCGGAGCACCTTGCGCACCAGGGCCGAGTCATCCACGATCAGCACCTTGATCCCGCTCATACACTCCCCTTCTGAAAAATGTTGAGCTTGTGCTTCTGCAAGGTGGGAATCCCGGCCACAATTTCCGAATGCCCCAGGAACAGAAAACCATTGTCCGTCTGCAAATAACCGGCAAACCGTTCCAGCAGCCGCTCCCGCACCGCCTGGTCGAAATAGATGATCACATTGCGACAAAAGATGATCTCGAACGGGGTATTGATGGGATAACGGGACGCCATGAAATTGATTTGCCGAAAATCAATCCGCTCCCGCAGCACCGGCTTGACCTGAAACAAGTCCTGCCCCCCACCCGGCACCGGGTCCAGGTATTTGCCGCGCAGGTCGGCTGGAATGTCAGCCACCTCGGCCGCCGTATACACACCCCGGTCCGCCTTGTGCAGGGCTTTCTGGCAGATGTCCGATGCCAGAATGCGTATGTCCCAATCCTCGCCCAACTGCTCCAGGAGGATCATGGCCAGGGTGTACGGCTCCTCGCCGCTGGAGCAGCCTGCGCTCCAGACCCGCAGCTTTTTCTCGGCGCCCGCCCTACCCTGCCGCCGGATTTCCGGCAAAATCCGCTCCCGGAGGCAGTCAAGCTGGACACTTTCCCGGAAAAACCGGGTGTGCTGCGTGGTGATCTCGTCGATCAACTCCTGCATGTCGGTCTCCCGACCGGCCTGGATCACCTGCTCGCACCAGGCACGCAGTTCAGCCGGATTGGCCAGATTCAGCCGCCTCTTGACCCGCATGAAGATCAAATCCTTCTTCCTGGGCTCCAGATGCAATCCGCATCGCCCCCGCACCACCTGCTGCAGTTGCAAAAAATCCGCATCGCTGATGGTCATCGATTCACAGGTCGTCATCAGGGTATCTCCACTCACAATCCTCTGTCTGTAGTCGCCGGTCGTCCCAGGACCCAATTGGCCAGACGTTGCCGTATCCGCCCCAGACGATCATTGCCAATCGATCCCAAACGACCAACCAGTAGCTGGTCATCCAGTACCGCCAACCGGAAGATCCGTACAACACTGGCAACCTTCAAACCCGTACCAGCAAAGTCGTCATCCGCCACCGTTCCTGCAAATCAGCCATGCTGTACACCACCGGGTCATCCTCCATGCCCCGCAGGGCCTGCACCATGGACAAATCAGCAAAATCAGCCTCTTGCCAGTCAGGATGGTGTGCCGGCGGCAACCCGCCATCCCCCGCCCGTCTGTTCGACAACCATTCAACAAAGGCCAGGACATCTTCCTGCTTGTCCCGGGGCAGATCGGCCAATTTTTTGATCAATTCGGCATAACTCATGGTGCAACTCCTGGATATTGTAACATGGGTACCGGGCCAGATCCTCTCACTGTCTGCGACACCGCCTGGAGGGTTCACTCAAAATCCGGTTTTTTGTCTTGCCAGGAGCCCATGGCGCCGACCGGTGCGCCGGTCTGCCCCGGCGGGTCCCCGCCTGTCTGGTCGGGAGCGTCGACCAACCCGGTCTCGTCGTCCGGAACCGTCGCGCCCAGATGAAAATGCTGGACATCCGCCAACAACGCCTGTGCCTGCTCCACCAGGGTCTGGCTGGTGACCGCCGCCTCATCGGCCAGTGAGGCATTCTGGTGGGTGATCTGCTCCATCTCGGTCACGGCAATGCTGACCTGCCGAATCCCCTCGGCCTGTTCCGTGGAGGCCGCACTGATGTTTTCCACCATGTCCGCCACCTTGGTGACCGACTCCGTGATGCGGGCCAGATTCCGGGTGACGTGCTCTCCCAACCCGCTCAGGCTTCTGCCCAGTTCCTCCTCCATGTTGCTCAATTTGGCGGCAATCTCCTGTTGCAGGGTGGCCAGAGAGTGACTGGCCTGATCCGCCGTCTGCACCCCCGCCATGATCTGCTCCAGATTGTTCTCGATCAGATGGCCGATCTCCCTGGCCGCCTTGGCGGAACGGGAGGCCAGCTTGCGCACCTCCATGGCCACCACCGCAAAACCGCGGCCATGCTCGCCAGCCCGCGCCGCCTCGATGGCCGCATTGATCGCCAGCAGATTGGTCTGAAACGCCAGATCATTGATCACCGACGTAATACCGGAAATTTTGCGGGAACTGGCCGAAATGCCATCCATCACGCTCACCGTATCCCGGGAGGTGGCCTGCACCTGCTCGAAAAATTGCCGGTTGGCCTGCTGAATGTGGGCGGCCACCTGCTGGTTGCCGGCCTTGGCCTGTGCCACCGTCTCCTGCAACTGACGATCCGCCGCATCGGCAATGGCCTTGGCATCCTTGCTGATCCGATAGGCCTGGTTGGCGTTGTCGGCATTCTGCTGCACGGTGGCCGTCAACTCCTCCACCGCCGCCGAGGTCTCCTCCAGGGCGGAAGCCTGCTTCTCCGTGCGCCCCGCCAATTCCCGGTTGCCCTCCGAAAAGGTTTGCGAGGCGGTCACCACATTTTCCACCTGACAACGAATGTGGCCGATCATCGTCTTGATGTTGCGCAGGGCGGATTCATACCCCCGGGCCATCGCCCCCAGCTCATCCTGCAAGCCCAGATCCGCCTCGGTCATCTGGGCCGTCAGGTCATTCTCCCCCAACCGCTGCACCCCGGCAGAAATGCGCAAAATGGGCTGCACAATGGTACCGGACAACCCCCGGATCAACACATAACTGATGACCATGGCCACCACGGAAACCAGCAGGATCACCCACAATATTTTGTGGACCTCCCTCTGCACCGCCACCCGTTTTTGCGCTTTGACGGCCTCGATGTCATGCAAAAAAACCGCTGTCCCCACCACCCAGTTCCACTCCTTGAACCGTTGAAAGAAGGCCAGACGCGGCTCCTGCTTGACCACCCCGACCTGCACCAGGCGCGGCCATTCAAACTGCAAAAACCCCGACTCCTCCTGCTGGACAATCCGGTTCATCCGCACAAACAGGGGAACCGGTTTGCCGTTCTCCTCCACGGTCGCCACCACTCCCTTCCGGTCACCAAACGGATAACGAAAATCGACCAACGACTGACCCTGCTGCTCCGGCAGGGTGGGGTCCATGACCAGTTGCGGCTGGTCCGGCACCTGGGGGTCCAGGGTGTGAATCCAGAAATAGTCGCCGTTCTCCAGACCAAAACGCAGTTCGGCGATCATGTGCACCATCCCCTCCTTGGCATCCGCCTCCAGGCTGCTCAGATGGGCCCCCGTGCCGATCACCCATCCCCAGGGCTCAAACAGGCGTACATGACTCAATTTGGCCTGATACTGACTCAGCCCGGCGGCCGTGAGTTTGGGCCAGTCATAACTGACAAATCCCTCACCCTTCTCCTTGATCAACCGGTTCATCTGCTGAAACACGGGAGTGGCCACGTCCACACCGGTGGCATAAATGGTACTGCCCTGGTCCGGTCCATCCTGGTAGGGCAAAAAGGCCAGATCGGCGCCGTTCAGGGCCGGCACCGTGGGGTGCAGAATCATGCGCGGCTTGCTCCACTGCTCCGGAAAGGAGTGTATCCAGACGTAGCCGCTCTGGTCGGCACCGTACCGCAAGCCTTGCACAAACCGCTTGACATCCTCCTGGGCCGTGCGCAGCGCCTCTTCCGGATTTTTCGCCTGCTGGGCCAGCTTGTGCCGCTCTGCCATGTAGGCGTGCACCACCCCCAGCGCACTCACCAGTTGGCCCTCCACCCGCTGCTGCAGGTGCGCCTTGTCGTCGGCCTCGGCAAAAGCCTGTCGCAGGGCGGACGTCACAATGGCCACCATGTCCTTGAGGGACTGTTTGCGGGTCTGCAACGCCTCCCCGGCATAGCGGGCAATCTCCTGCTCGCCTTCGGTGATCACGCGCCACGCGGAAAAGCCCCCCTGCAGAATGACCGTGAGGAGCACGGTGGCCACGCCCAACATCATGATTCTGTCCCGGATCGTCATTGTCATTGGCTCTACCACCCCTCCTCACGCTGATGCGGCGCTCTCGCCGGCAGTCCTGGCGGACATGACATACTTTTTCATCTCCTCCGCCGAGAGAATTTTGTCCAGATTAAGCAGGATGATCAAGGCATTGCGCAGCTCGCCCATCCCCTGGATAAACGCGGTATCCACCTGGTCAAACATGTCGGGGGGCGGACTCAGCCGCTCCCTGGGAAAAAAAAGCACCTCCGCCACCGCATCGGCGATGATGCCCACCTGCTTGGTGGCCACATGGGCAATCAGGATGATCGCCGTCTCGGAGCGGCCATAGTCGCATGGCGGCATGCCAAAGCGCCGGCGCAGGTCCAGCACGGGCAGAATGGTGCCACGCAGATTGGTGACCCCCCGAATGAAATCCGGCAGATTGGGCACAGGGGTCGGCTCACTGTAGCGGATGATCTCCTGCACCTGCTGGACATCCATCCCGTATGTTTCCCCTCCCAGGCGAAAGGTGACCATCTGGATGCAATCCTTGACATGGTCCAGAATCAGATCCGGCTCCTCCTCCTCCTCGTCAAAGCCGTCCAGGCCGGCGGTGTGCAGTGCGTTGGCTGTCTCCATGCAGGATTCTCCTCTTACGTTTCGAGACTGGCATGCCGGGTCAGGCCGGCAATGTCGAGCACCAGGGAAACCTGACCGTTGCCCAGGATGGTCGCACCGGCAATGCCTTCGACCTGCATCAGGTTTTGTTCCAGATTTTTGATCACCACCTGGTGCTGGTCGGCGATCTCATCCACCAGCAGGCAACTGCGCTGGCCGCCCTCCTCCACCAGGATCAACAAACCCTGCGCCGGATCGGTGATGGCCTGGTCGATGCCAAACAGACGGTGCAGGCGGAGCAGCGGCAGGTATTGATCGCGAATCCTGACCAGTTCCCCCCGCTGTTTCAAGGTATCAAACTGGCAAAAACGGGGCTGGAGGGTCTCCACAATGGAGAGCAGGGGCACCACAAAAATACGGCCGCCCACCCGGACCAGCAACCCTTCGATGACCGCCAGGGTCAAAGGCAGGGCAATGCGAAACAGGGTGCCCCGGCCGGGGGTGCTCTCGACATGAATGGAGCCGCGCAGGGCCTCGATCTCCTTGCGCACCACATCCATGCCAACGCCGCGCCCGGATATCTCCGTCACCTCCCGGGCGGTGGAAAATCCGGAATGAAACAGGAATTGCAAAATGTCCGCCTTGCCGGGCTGCTCCTCCTCGCCGACCAGCCCCCGTTCCCGGGCAATGGCCAGCACGCGCTCATAATTCACCCCGGCCCCGTCATCCATCAATTCAATCAGGATGGCATTTTTGCGATTGGCCACCTGCAACAGGAGAGTGCCCTCCGACAGCTTGCCCTGTTGCCGACGGATCTCCGGCATTTCAATGCCGTGGTCCATCGCGTTGCGCACCAGATGGGTCAGCGGACCATTCAATCTTTCGACGATGGTCTTGTCCACCTCCGTCTCTTCGCCGACAATGTGCAGCTGCATCTGTTTGCCACTCTGTTCACAAAAATCCCGCACCAACCGTTTCAGGGGAAACAGGACATTGCCGACGGGTATCATGCGCACCTTCATCGCCTGGACATGCAGTTCCTGCACGATGCGATCATGATCGTCGACGATCTGTCCCAGGTTGTCCCCCAATCCCAGGCGTCCCCCCGCCTCTTCGTCCAGGAGCGCCAGACCCTCGTAACTCTGGCGCAGCCGGGTATGGATCAGGATCATCTCGCCGATCAGATTGATCAGGGCATCCAGTTTCTGGATGTTGACCCGCACCGACACATCCACCGGTTTTTTGGCCACGACGCCGGGAGAGGAACGACCGGTGGCACCGGGAGAGGCGGCCGGCACCATCGGCGGCGGCGGGGACGGCGGGGGCAGGGG
>JAMOAX010000196.1:0-4143 GCA_039908555.1 Magnetococcus sp. DMHC-8 | reverse complement strand
GGGCCTGCCGGACCAGGGGTTTGTCTTTGCCAGTTTCAACAAAAGCTACAAATTCAATCAGGAGACCTTTGACGTCTGGATGCGCCTGCTGCAACAATGTCCGGGCAGTCTGCTGTGGCTGGTCGCCTCCAACCGCTGGGTGGAGGACAATCTGCGCCGCGAGGCCGAAGCACGGGGAGTGGCCGGTTCCCGCCTCTTTTTTGTGCCCAAAATGGGGCTGGCGGACTATCTGGCCAACTATCGGCTGGTCGACCTGGTGCTGGACACCTTCCCGTACAACTCCGGTACCACCGCCAGCAATGCCTTGTGGGCAGGTTGCCCCATGATCACCTGTGCGGGTAACACCTTTGTCTCCCGGCAGGCTGGCAGCCTGTTGCACAACGTGGGGCTGCCGGAGCTGGTGACCCGCTCCCTGGCCGAATACGAAACCCTGGCCCTGGCCCTGGCCCGCGACCCGAACCGTCTGGCCGCCCTGCGGGCACGGTTGCAGGCCGGGCTGGCCACCACACCGCTGTTCAATGCGCCCCGTTTTACACGACATTTGGAGTTGGCATACGAGACCATGTGGCACCGTTTTCGCTCCGGGCAACAACCCGACCATATCGATGTTCCCCCACTGCCTGTTGAACACGCCTCCCGACCGGTTGGCACCCAATCCCCCGTCGCGTCGGACCCGCCGGCGGTGGTTCCGGACACCCCGACCCCCTCCGTCGCGCCCGCGCCCACCACCGCCCCGACCGGGTCTGCCACGGCCCCCTCTCCGGCCGGGACCGGTGCCCTCACTGACGCCCTGGAACGGGCCAAGGGTGAGGAGATGACGGTCGTGGACCTGGTCACTCTCACGGAGCAATGGAGCACAACCGGGCAGACCGAGGCGGCTCTGACCCTGTACCAGTGCTGGCTGGCACACCATGCCGACCATCCCCTCGCCTATGCGGTTTATTTCAACTATGGATATCTGCTGACCGGTCCGACCAGCCTGCCGGCGGCGAAAGAGGCTTTCAATGAATCCATCCGTTTGAATCCGCTCTTTTTTCCTCCCTACATCAACCTGGGCAACGTCCTCGAACAGTTGGGCGAACGGGAGGCCGCCCTGGCCTGTTGGCAACAACTGGTGGAGCGGTTGCCGGTCACTCAACCGGAAACCGCCGGCTACAAGCTGTCTGCCCTGCAGCAGATTGCCCGCCTGACCGATTCCCCGACCGGCCGACTGTTCGCCGGCGGGGCCGGTCGGGCCATGGAACGCACCCTGGGCGTCTCCGAACTGATCAGCCTGGCCGCCCGACTGGGCGAGGCCGGCCAACCGGAGCAGATGGCCGAACTCTACCGGATCTGGCTGCTCCACAATGGGGATGACCCGCTGGCCCATGCCGTTTTCTTTAACTATGGCACCCACCTCAACCAGATCGGTGAACTCTCCGGCGCCCGGCAGGCCCTGAGCGAGGCGATTCGGCTGAACCCCGATTTTTATCCCGCCTACATCAATCTGGGCAACGTCCTGGACCGCCTCGGGGCCCAACCGGCGGCCCTGGAATGCTGGCAGACGGTGGTCGACAAACTGGCCCTGATCAAGGCCGATCTGGTCGAATACAAGCTGGCGGCCCTCAAACAGATTGCCCGGGTGACCCCCTCCCTGGAACAGGCGGAAGAGGCCCTGCGGGCCAGTCTGGAGATCCATCCCAACCAGCGGGAGATTGCCCAGCAGTGGATCAACAAGCGCCAGGGGCAGTGCAAATGGCCGGTCGTCCAGCCCTTTGCCCAGTGCACCCGGGCCCAGTTGCTGGCAGTACCGGCCCCTCTGTCCGCCGCCCTGCACACGGACGACCCCCTGCTGCAACTGGCCAATGCCGCTCAGTACAATCGCGTCGAGGTGGGGCGCTCCCCCATCGACTTTCTGGACAGCCATGCCGCCCTGCGCACCGACCCCCCGCCCCGCCTGCGCATCGGCTACCTCTCTTCCGATCTGCGCGATCATGCCGTCGGTTATCTGACCGCCGAGATTTACGAGCTCCATGATCGGGACAAGGTGGAGCTGTTTCTGTACTATATCGGCATACCGACCGATACGCCGTTCCACCATCGGATCAAGACTGCGGCAGACCATTGGGTGGATCTGAACAACATGACGGATGAAGAGGCGGCCCGGCGCATCGTGGCCGACCGGATCGCCATCCTGGTGGACCTGAACGGCTACACCCACAGCGCCCGTCTCAAACTGGTGGCCATGCGCCCTGCCCCCGTCATCGTCAACTGGCTCGGCTACCCGGGTACCACCGGCAGCCCCTATCACCACTACATCATTGCCGACGATTTCATCATTCCCCCGCACCATGAAATCTACTATTCGGAACAGGTGGTGCGACTGCCCTGCTATCAACCGAACGACCGGCAACGGGTGGTCTCCTCCAGCCTCCCGACCCGCCAGGAGGCGGGTCTGCCCGAGACGGGCATGGTGTACAGTTGTCTGAATGGGGCCCAAAAAATCACGCCGTTCATCTGGCAGCTTTGGATGGCCATTCTCCAGCAGGTGCCGGACAGCGTGTTATGGTTGCTCAATGAGGATGACGCGATCCAGCAACGGCTCAAGGAGGCTGCTGTGCAGCAGGGTGTAGCGGCTGAGCGGCTGATTTTTGCGCAAAGAAAGCTGAATCCCGAGCATGTGGCCCGGTTTCCATTGTCCGATCTCTGCATTGATTCCGCACCTTACGGCTCCCACACGACCGCTTCGGACGCCCTGTGGATGGGCGTGCCGGTCTTGACCCTGACCGGCCTGGGCTTTGCCGCACGGGTATGCGGCAGTCTGGTCAAGGCCGCCGGACTGGCAGAGTTGATCTGCTACGACCCGGCCGAGTATGTGGCCAGAGCGGTGGCACTCGGCCGGGACCCGGCCAGGCGGGTGGCTTATCGTCAGCGGTTGGCCGCCCAGAGGGATACCTGTGTGCTGTTCGATACCCCTGCCCTGGTCAGGCATCTGGAAGAATTGTACGCCGACATGTGGACCGCCTTTCAGCAGGACCGGCTGCCGCGTCCCGATCTGGCCAACCTGGAGATTTACCAGGAGATCGGCATCGAACTGGACAACGGCGGCGTGGGGGTGGCCGATGATGCCCGCTACCGGGCCCAGTATCAGGCCAAACTGCGTGAGAGAGACCGGTATGCCTTCATCCGCCCCGACAACCGGCTCTGGACAGGGCACGACTGATCCCCAGGGCGGGGCAACAGCACGGCTGATAGGACAATCTTTGTTTTTTGTTACTGCGGGTCCAGGGGGGTCACCCCCCTGGCGGGTCCAGGGCAGCGCCCTGGGAATTGGCCGTTGCTGTTGCTGTTGCCGTTGCTGTTGCCGTTGTTTTTCAAAGCAGCCGCAGCTGCTTTTTGCTGCGGCGTTTTCAGCATGCGCCGCAGGCAAGCTGGCGGGATCAAGCCGACAGACTCAAGCCGGCAGAATCAAGCCGGCGGCATTCGGCCTTGACCATCGTTTCGTCCAGCAGGGTGTCAAAATTCGCCAGTCTGCCTGCGGCGCACGCTGAGGACGCCGAAGCAAAACCGGCTTCGGCTTTTTTTAAAGTCAACAGCAAAACCCCAGGGCGCTGCCCTGGACCCGCCAGGGGGATAATCCCCCTGGACCCGTAATAGTGAAAAAGATTGATTGATGCAACGATGATCAAGGCCGCTGCAGGGATTACGGCTCCCGCAGGCTCTCGCTGAAAGAACGGGTAATGGGATTGAGAATATAGGCCGCAATACTGCGTGAACCCACCTTGATCTCGGCATTCAAGGTCATGCCACGAATCAACCGCACCCCCTCGGGCAGGTTGTACAGCTTGGTGCTGAGCAGCTCCACCCGACCGGTGTGCATGGCACCGGCACCACTGCTCTTCTCCTTGCCGCTGGCCGCATTTTCCTTGCTGTTGGGCGTCTCGCCGCCACCAAACGACTCCTGGCTGATAAAACGCAACCGCCCCTCCAGGGAACCATGCCGCTGATAGGGAAAAGCGTCCACCTTGATCACCACCTTGTCGCCAATCTTGACGTAGCCGATGTCCCGGGACGGAATCATGATCTCGGCAATAAAAACCGCATCGGAAGGCACAATGGTGATGAGCAGCTCCGCGCTTGCCAGGACCGCACCCGCCGAACGCT
>JAMOAX010000195.1:0-4144 GCA_039908555.1 Magnetococcus sp. DMHC-8 | reverse complement strand
TCACCGGGTTGCCCGCCACTCTCCCCGTAGCCCCGGTAGTTGACGGCCATGACCGCCCAACCCGGCCAGCGGCTACCCTCCTCCAGCACAAAACCCGAGACCTCCTCGGCATTGCCCCCCCAGTAGATCAGAAGCGGCCAGCGATGATCCCCGACAGACCGGTTGACCAGCCAGCCCTGCAACAGGGTGCCGTCCGCCGCCGTCAGTCGAACGACGGCATGGGGATAACGCTCCTCCACGGTCCGCTTGACGGCAGGCAGCAGGGAACGCGGAAAAAACAGCAACCGTTCCTGGTAGAAATACAATAGCGGGTACAACAGCAGGGGGACAGCCAGGAAAAGAGCAATGACAACGTGAAGGACAGGGGGAAGCAGGGAGAAAAAGGCGGTCATCAGCCGTCTGGTCAAACCCGTCAAACCGCAACGATCCGGTAAGGAGCGATCCAGTCCAGCACTTCCCGGTCTATACCTTCCGGGGGTTCTCGCTGACCGGACAACCACTCCAGCAGGTCCAGATCGGTCTGCTGCAGCAGGAGAATGACCCGGCGACAGGCATCATCCGCCAGCCCCGCCAGGCGTTGTGCCACAAAACGGCTGAGAATTTGCTCCACTTCGGCCATGGAACGCCGCTCCGCCAGAAAGACCAGCTGCTTGCGCAGGGAATCGGCACTATTCTCCATCAAAAATCACCAATTTGCTGCCCAACTCCTCTTCTGCGGAACACTGGCCATCCCACGGTGATTTGCCATAAAAAATGGCACCCTCCGTCACCACCCGTTCGTAATGGGCCGCGTGAAAGTTGGTCTTGCGCAGATCCACACCGGACAGATCGCAGGACACAAAGCGTGTGCCGTCCAGAGATGACTCCCGCAGGCTGGCGCCGAACAGTGTAGCGCCGGTCAGGTCGGCACCGTCCAGGTTGGAAGAGAGAATGTGGGCCGATGAGAGATCAGCCCGCCGAAAGGAAAGACCAGCCAGATTGCACAACAAAAAACGGGCGTGAGGCATGATGGCAGCAGTCAAATCACAGTCCACGAACTGGGCACGCTGACAAAACGCATGCCCCAGCCGGCTCCCCGCCAACGAGACCCCGGACAACAGACTCTCCTGGATGTGCAGTTCCGTCAGGTCGCAACCGGCCAAGTTGCAGTCATACAGGCGACTGCCGACCAGAATGGCCCCGGCCAGACTGATGCCGGAGAGGTCAACGGCGCGGATCTCCACAAACGAGAGATCCGCGCCTTGCAGATGACCATCGCGACCAAACGCCTCCAGCACCGCCGCCTTGTGCGTAAATGGTTGCATGGCACTCCTTCACTCAGGGACGCGCAAGATCAATGATCTTGTTGACATCATAACCGGCATGTCCGCCAACCTTGGTCACAATGGCAGACAGGCGCTCATCCAGGGTCGGCTTGTCAATCTTGTAGAGCAACCCCATAGGCGCATGCCCTTCCGCATCCCGCCGGGCCAGTTCCATGGCGGCCCCCAGGTCGGTCACATCGTGACCTTCCGGCACATCCCTGACCAGATCCCGGTAAAACTCCACCGTGTCGATGGTATTGTAGGTGGGACACTGAGAGAAGATGTGCACATAGGAAAAGCCCTTGTGCTCCATGGCCCCCTTGATCAATTCGGCACAAATCTGGGGCTTGCCGGCAAACCCTTGCGCCACATACGTGGCACCATAGGTCAGCATGTAGAGCAACGGATTCAACGGCTCATCCGGACCGCCATACGGAGTGGTATAGGCCTTCAACTCCGGACGGGAGGTAGGCGAATACTGCCCTTTGGTCAGCCCATAGATGCCATTGTCGTACAGGACATAGGTCATGTTGACATTTTTCCGGGCCATATGGGGCATGTGGCCACCACCGATGGAAAAACCATCACCGTCGCCGCCCGTGATCAAGACGGCCTGATCCGGCCTGGCCAACTGGGCACCAGTCGCCACCGGTCCGGCCCGACCATGCAGGGTGTGCATCTTGTAGGACTTGATGAAGTACGGAGTCCGCGACGAACAGCCGATACCGGAGATGGCCATCAGGTTGGAATAATCCACCCCCAGCTCCGACAAAGCCCGATAGATGCTGTTCAAGATGCCGTGGTAGCCACAACCCGGACACCAGACAACACTCACCTCGGACTTGTAATCCTTCGGTTTCAGATCAACTTTATGGAGCGCGGCAACAGACATCAGAGTATCTCCTTGACTTTATCGATCATCTGGATGGGTGTGAAAGGCAAACCACCGCAGATCGTAAATGGGATCGGCTTGATCGAGGTCTCGGCCCGGATGAAGTGGGACAACTGACCTTGATAATTCACCTCCGGAACCAGAATTTTTTTGCACGTCGCCGCAAAGGCCTCGTACTGCGCCACCGGCATGGGCCACATCAGTTTGGGATAGAACCCCTTGACCTTGTAACCCTCTGCCTGCAGACGGGCCACCGCCTCCCTGGCCACCCCGATGGTAGAGCCCCAGGTGATGATGCCCACATCGGCCTCACCGGTCCCATCCACCTCGACGGGTTTGTAGCGGTCCACCACCGGCTTGATCTTGCCAAACCGTTTGGCATGCATGCTCTCGTGGGCATCCGGCTTGAAACTGGGAGCACCCGTCTCGGTATGTTCCAGCCCTGTGGCAATGTGCATGCCCCCGGGTGTGCCTGGGTCCACCATCGGCGAAATGCCGTCTTCGGTCATGGCATACCGCTTGTAGGTCCCTTCCCCATCCCACATCTTGCGCTTGACAATCTGGTAATCCGCCGGATTGGGCCGGGGCACGGTCTGCGTGGAAAAGGCCAGCGAACCATCCGACAACAGCAACACCGGGCATTGATACTCCTCTGCCATGTTCAACGCCTCGACCGTCATGTCGATGCAGTCTTTCACATCCTCCACCGACAGGACGATGCGGGGCGCATCACCATGGGACCCGTGAATGGCCAGAAAGAGATCGGATTGCTCATGCTTGGTGGGCAAACCGGTTGACGGCCCCCCGCGCTGCACGTTGACCAGCATGACGGGGGTTTCGCTCATGGAGGCCATGCCCAGCATCTCCGCCATCAGGGCCAACCCCGGCCCGGAAGTGGCTGTCATGGAACGCCGCCCGGCATACGAGGCGCCCAACACCTGACCAATGGAGGCGATTTCGTCCTCCGCCTGGATCAGGGTGCCGCCCAACTTGGGCAGATGGGTGGCCACATACTTGGCAATTTCCGTCGCCGGCGTGATGGGATAGGCCGAGAAAAATTCCAGCCCTCCCAGCACCGCACCCATGCCGGCCGCATCGTTGCCGGAAATGACGATCACATCCTTGGGCGTGGTGGCATCCGCCACCCGCCAGGGATCGGTCTTCTGCAGGGGCATGGCCAACTCTTTGCCCTTTTCAAAAGCCTGAAGGTTGAAGTTGAGAATCTCCTCCCCCTTCTTGGCAAACTTTTTGGTCAAAACCTGTTTCAGGGTCGTCTCGTTGATGTTGAACAGCACGGAAAGGGCACCCATGGCCACCATGTTCTTGGACCGATAGGATTTCAACTCCTTGGCCGCCTTGGACATGGGAATGGGATAGGCATGCACCCCTTCCGGGATGGCATCCGGTTCAAAATCCCCACCGGGATAGTCGTAGACGAAGGCAGTGCCGGGCTTCAGGAGGTGTTTGTTGACTTCATAGGCTTCGCCATTGAAGGCGCAGAAGACATCAAATGTATCACCCTGGTTGAAGATCCGGTCGGGACTGGTGCGCACCTGGTACATGGCATAACCGCCCTTCACCTCCGCCGGAAAGGTTTTGAAGGTATAAATCTCAAGCCCCGCCCTGGCACACGCGGCGGCAATAAAATCCCCCGTGGAGATGATGCCTTCACCACCCTCCCCGGCCACTCGAATTATCAAGTCATTCTTCGCCATTGAAACTCCTTCCTAGCCTGCTTTTTTGTTTTTGATAAAGGTTGGCCGATCCTTGGCACCGGGTTGACCGGTCATCACCCTTTGAGCGCCTTGAGGAGAGTGACACCCATATCGGCGGGCGAACGGGCGATGTGCACACCCGCCGCTTCCAACGCCGCAAACTTTTCGGCGGCCGTTCCCTTGCCACCCGAGATGATGGCCCCTGCATGGCCCATCCGCTTGCCCTTGGGAGC
>JAMOAX010000194.1:0-4164 GCA_039908555.1 Magnetococcus sp. DMHC-8 | reverse complement strand
ACCGAGCCCGCAACGACCGAGCCTGCGGCGACGGAACCGGCGACGACCGAGCCCGCAACGACGGAACCGGCGACGACCGAGCCTGTGACGACGGAACCGGCGACGACCGAGCCACCAGCTTCAACGGAGTCGCCCGAAACAGTGGTGGATCTGCCGGATATGGGTCACGATATTTCCAATATTGTGCTCTATCTGCAGGATGAAAATGGTGACTATCTCAAGGTCAAGATTGACAATTTCAACAATGGAGGCAGCGATCCCAACAATCTTGATCTGGATGGTTTTGTCGCGGATCACTATGCCGGGCACGATCTGGTTGCTCTGACAGTCAAGGCGGGCGACAACCATCCCAGTGGTTATGGTCCGGGTGAGGGAGAGCTGTTCATTGTGGACAAGAGCGTGGCTCCACAGGATTTGCCAACAGCAGACAAAGCGGATGTGACCTGGGAATATGCCAAGGTCGAGGCAGAGTTGAAGGATGGTACATTCGGTCTGGGCGATGCATCGGCAGGGCCGACGACGGAACCGACTGCGACGGAACCGGCTGTAACGGAACCGCCCGCGACGGAGCCGCCAGGGGTGGATCTGACCGGGACAGGTAAAAACGATACGCTGACGGGCGGAGCTGGCAACGACAAGCTGGATGGCGGAGCTGGCAGCGACAAGCTGGATGGCGGAGCTGGCAATGACACCCTGAGTGGAGGTACAGGCAGTGACACCCTGAGTGGTGGAGCTGGCGACGACGATCTGAATGGCGGTGCGGGCAATGACACCTTGAACGGTGGTGTGGGCAACGATGTTTTCCACGGTTCTGCTGGTGTTGATACCATGAATGGCGATGCTGGCCATGATCTGTTCATCTTCGGTGCTGCCGGTACGGGTAAGAAGGATATCGCCCATGTGGATGGTGGCCAGGGAGGTGGCTGGACGGATACGGTGGAGATTGCGGGCCATGGTGGGCCAAATGGGAGTGCTGGCGGGGACGGGTGGACGCTGCACCTGGACAATGACGCACCCTTGCCAGTCAGTCATGTCCAGGACGGTCACAACGTTATGGACCTGCACGATGCTTCCGGGACAATCGAGCTGAAAGATGGCAGCAAGATTGACTTCCACAACATTGACCGTATCGAGTGGTAAATGGCAGTAAAGAAAACGGCCCGGTGTAACAGCCGGGCCGTTTTCTTTTGCGCCGTCTGGGGAGGGAATACGCATGGCCACATTGCCCGGCATGGTTCGCCTTGTTTTGTTTATCCATCTGCTGGTCGCAACGCCGGCAGCGGCCTTCCAGTTGCCGATTCACTCAAGCAGCGGCTCTTACACCTTTCCGGTGGATGGGCCTTTTTACAACCTGGACGTGCACCTGACCTGGCGGGAGGTGAGCAAACCGCCGCCGGGCCTGGGCTATTACGCCATGTTTGCCTTCTATTTTCAGAACAGGGTGGTGGGGTATACGGGGTTGCAGTGGGATGGAGATGGGAAAAAGGCCATTTTCAGCATCTGGGATGCCAAGGAGAGCCCGGAGAGTGCCCGACCGGAGGGAAAATGCAAGCGGTTTGGTCATGAAGGCAATGGCGCACAGTGCATCATACCCTTTGCCTGGGAGACGGGGAGAGAATATCTCCTGGGGATCAGGCCGGTGGAGCGGACGACGGGCGGGGAACGGTGGCAAAGTGTGGTCCGGGACCTGCTCACCGGGCGGGAGACGGTGATTGGCGTGATCCAGTTGCGGGACAATGCCGGTCATGTCGGCTTCGGACATTTGACCGGCAAAGGGATCAATGTGTTGGAATATTACGGCCATGCCAAACTGGAAGAGTGCAAGGCTCTGCCTGTGGTGGTGTTGGATTGGCGGGGACCGTTTGCCGACGAACGACGGATGCGGGCAAAGGATGTCCATTTTTCCTATCCCGCCAAATCCGGGTGCCTCAACAGCAGTGTGGCCAGTCCGGGGACGGGACAGGTGCAGCAGCGGGCCGGTGGCCATACGGAACGTTTGACTCCAGAGGGCAAACGGATTCACTGGCCACAAATTTTGCTCAAGCCAGAGTAAAAATTGCCACAGGGTTCAGGGAAAAAAGTCGCAACAGCTCCTCGCCCCGCCATTCCAGGATTTCCTTTCCAATGAATAACATGTTGACAAATAAACAATTTCATAAAAATTTTTCACTATCGCAAGATAAACACCTTTTCAAACGGCGGCAAAACCTGTTATGAACGGATGCGAGAGTATTCTTTATGCCACGGGTCAGGAGGATTCAACATGGAGGAAGCTGTTATCATTGCCGCAGGACGGAGTGCCGTCGGCAAGTTTTTGGGTACCTTGTCGGGCACCCCGGCCAGTGAGTTGGGCAGCCAGGTGCTGGCGGGATTGTTGAGCCGGGCCGGGGTCTCCCCCGATCAGGTGGACGAGGTGATCCTGGGACAGGTTTTGACCGCCGGGGTGGGACAAAATCCGGCGCGACAGACAGCCCTGAAGGCGGGTCTGCCCGTCTCTGTACCGGCCATCACCATCAACAAGGTGTGTGGCAGCGGGCTGAAATCGGTGGCCATGGCGAGCCAGGCCATCCGCTGCGGCGACGCCCGCCTGGTGGTGGCAGGAGGGCAGGAGAACATGAGCATGTCTCCGCACCTGCTGGCAGGCTCCCGCAACGGGGTGAAAATGGGCGAATGGAAGCTGGCGGACAGCATGATTGTCGATGGCCTGTGGGACGTCTTCAACGATTATCACATGGGTATCACCGCCGAAAATGTGGCGAAAGAGTTCAATATCAGCCGCCAGGAGCAGGATGCCCTGGCCGCATCGTCGCAGCAAAAAACCGAGGCGGCCCAGAAAAGCAATCGGTTTCAGAGCGAAATCATCCCGATAGAGATTCCGCAGCGCAAAAAGCCCCCCATCATCTTTGACACGGATGAATTTCCCCGGCACGGTGCCACGGTGGAGGCGATGGCCGCTCTTTCCCCCGCCTTTGACAAGGCCGGTACGGTGACGGCGGGCAATGCCTCCGGCATCAATGACGGCGCGGCCATGTTGCTGGTCAGCTCCCTGGCCTACGCCAAGGAGATGGGCTTGCCGGTCATGGCGCGGGTGGTGGCCTACGCCAGTGCCGGGGTGGACCCCAAAATCATGGGGACCGGTCCCATTCCTGCCGTGCGCAAGGTGTTGGAAAAGACAGGCTGGTCGGTGGCCGATCTGGACCTGATCGAGGCGAATGAGGCCTTTGCCGCCCAGGCCATGGCCGTCAACAAGGGGTTGGGTTGGGACATGGCCAAGGTGAATGTCAATGGTGGAGCCATCTCCATCGGCCATCCCATCGGTGCCTCCGGTGCCCGCATCCTGGTCTCCCTGCTGCATGAGATGGTGCGCCGTGACGTGCGTCGCGGGCTGGCCACCCTCTGCGTGGGGGGCGGTATGGGCGTGGCCATGGCGGTTGAACGGTAAATGGGTTGGGGTATCTCCCCGCAGATGTAAATGTATCAACAGACCTTGAAAAGAGGATAAACCATGAGCAAAAGAGTCGCATTGGTCACTGGCGGGGCCGGTGGCATCGGGACGGAAATCAGCAAAAAACTGGTCAGCGAAGGATATCGGGTGGTCGTCACCTGCGCCCCGGTCTTTGAGTGCCCGAACCTGGAGGAGTGGAAACAGCAACGGAAGGCAGAGGGAATGGACATTCCCGTCTACGAGGCCGATGTCACCGATTTTGCCTCCTGCAAGGCGGCGGTGGAGCAGATCGAAAAGGATGTGGGACCGGTGGATATCCTGGTCAACTGCGCCGGTATTACCCGGGACGCCACCCTGAAACGGATGAGCGAGCAGCAGTGGAACGAGGTGATCGACACCAACCTGAACAGCGTCTTCAACGTGACCAAACAGCTGTTCACGGGGATGACGGATCGGGGTTATGGCCGGATCGTCAACATCTCCTCCATCAATGGTCGCAAGGGGCAGTTCGGTCAGGCCAACTATTCCGCCGCCAAGGCGGGGATGCACGGCTTTACCATGGCGGTTGCCCAGGAAGGGGTCAGCAAGGGGGTGACGGTCAATACCATTTCGCCCGGTTATATCGGCACCGACATGGTCAAAAAAATTCCGGAGGATGTCCTCAAGAAAATTGTCGCCCAGATCCCCGTGGGGCGTCTCGGGCGGCCGGATGAAATCGC
>JAMOAX010000193.1:0-4167 GCA_039908555.1 Magnetococcus sp. DMHC-8 | reverse complement strand
TCGGCGGGGGCGGCGGGGGCGGCGGGGACCCGACCGGGGGCGGCGCTGTGTCAAGCGGGTGGGTCCCGCCGGACTCTGCCTTGTCCGGTTGACCGACCCAGACCCTGCCCGACGGCTCGGTCACACGGGAATCGATGGCCAACTGGTTCACAATCTCCCTGGGTCCCCCATCGATCAGGTCGATGCGCACATCATGACCATCCAGGAAAAACATCAAAATGGTTTGCAGCCGCTTCCGGGAGGCGGTCGTCTTGAGCAGCAGCGTCCACCACAGGTACAACTGGCGAGGGTCCAGTTGCGCCAGCGGGGGGACCGCATGGGGGTGGGGAAAGACCAGCAGAGGGCCCAGGGCGGCCAGATCCTGGAGCAGCACCAGGGGATCGGCCTGGGTGGCAAACAGCCCGGGATCGAAACGCAGCCGGATGAAATAGGTCTGCAACGGTGCGGCGGTGCGGGACACCGCCGCCGGCGGGGCAGCCGGGCAGGCAACCGCCGGGGCCATCTCACCCTGACCGGCCAGGCGGGCCAGGTGGGTCAGGCTGGCCTGCACCCGGTCGGCATCCACCCCACCGCGCCCACCGGCGGCATTCATGAACAGCTTCAGGCAATCCAGGGCCTCCAGCAGGGCCGAGATCAGGGCGGGCGAGCTGGGCACCCGACCGGCGCGCACCCCATCCAGCAAATTTTCTGCCTGGTGGGTGTAGCGGGCCAGGTCGGTCAACCCGGACAAACCGGCTCCGCCTTTCAAGGTGTGAAAGGAGCGGAACAGGGCATGCACCCGATCGGCATCGGTCGGCTCACTCTCCAGGGCGAGCATGTCCTCCTCCATCTGTTGCAGCATCTCCTCCATCTCCTGGAGAAAAAGTTGCTGCACCTCGCCCACGTTGACGGTCGCCATGGCCTATTTGTGCTCCATGGCAAAGACACCGGTCCACTCATCATCCGGCGGCTGTTGCCGGAACCGGGCACAGCGCTCCAGATAAATCCTGGCGGCCTGATCAGCGGCGTCGATGGCCAGACACTGCTGAAACAGGGCCATGCCCTGCTCCCACTCCCGGGCCCGATAGCGCTCCAGTCCCTCCCGGAAACGGCCGGCTGCCCGCATGGTGCGCTCCTGCTGCACCGTGTCGCCCGGGACCATCACTTCGTACACACCGATCGCCTGATCCCGGCCCTTGACCGCCACCCGGTCCAGTTCCCGCAAGGCACATTCCCCCTGGTCCAAAAACCGCACCACATCCTCGGAGACCAGGATCGGACAGCCATAATATTTGGTCAGCCCCTCCAGGCGGGAGGCCAGATTGACCGCGTCACCGATGACCGTCGAGTCCATGCGGTGCTCATTGCCCAGGGTACCCAGCATGACCGAACCCATGTGAATGCCGATGCCCGTCTCAATACCCGGCAAACCCGCCGCCGCCCGTTCGGTGTTGAACGCCTGCAATGCCCGTTGCATCTCCAGGGCCGCCCGCACCGCCCCCTGGGCCTGGGTCCGGAAATGACCGTCAAACAGGGCCATGACGGCATCCCCGATAAACTTGTCGATAAACCCGCCATGCTGCTTGATCGGACGCTCCATGCGGCCCAGATAATCGTTCAAAAAAGCAAACAGGGCCTCCGGCGTCATGGTCTCGGATATCCGGGTAAAGGATCGAATATCGCTGAACAGAATGGTGATGGTCTCCAACTCCACCCGGCCCGCCTGGATGGTCTCCACCCCCTCCCTGGCAATGCGTTGCAAAAATTGCTTGGGGACAAACTTTTCGAACACTTTAGTCATCACCGCCATCGCCTGGGTCTCGGCCAGTTGAATGCGGGTGGTTTGCAGTTCGGCGTAGGCCCGCTTTTGCTCTTCCAGGGCCTGGGCCAGGTGCTGGTTGAGGCGTCGGGCATGGTCTTCCGCCTGTTTGATGCGGAGCAGCACCTTGACCCGGGCCAGCAGTTCATCGGTATGAAACGGCTTGGGCAGGTAGGCATCGGCCCGCAGGTCGGACAGCCCCCGGACCACCTCCTGGATGTCGTCCTGGGCAGTGAGAAAGAGGACCGGAATCACCCGCCACTGTTCGTCGGCCTTGAGGACGCGAATGCATTCATCGCCGGACAGGACCGGCATGTTACGATCCAGGACGATGACGTCCGGCCATTGGGCGGGGGCATGGGCACACAAAAAGCGCACGGCCTCCGCACCGTTTTCCGCCTCGTGCACGGTGAACAGATACTCGTCGTCCCGCTCCAGCGTCTGCCGCACGTGGTACCGGACAGTGCGGGAATCATCAACGGTCAGGATGCGTGCCGTTGCCGTGTTCACTGCCCCTCCCCATCCCGCGTTGCCCAGCCATCCTGTCCACCCATCCCCGGTCGGCGGTCTGCTGCCCGGTTCGCGCCGCGACCAACGGCGCCCAGATGGTAAACACCCGGGGAATCATGCTAAACCCCAAACAACCCCGTCGTCAAGGAGGGGATTGCGCCGTGCTTGCCCGGGTGCCACCGGGTCAAGCAACCGGATTTCAGGCACAGAATCTGCGCAGACCGGTCAATCTGTAACGAAAGCCAGTGGGCCGCGTTTTTTTCTTGCTTTTGTCACAAAATGTCGACATTCTCGTGCCCGATTGTGGATATCCGTTGTTCAGCCGCCGTGCAGAGAGTGGAAAATGCCCAACGCAGCCACGCCCCCTGATGCCGCAACCATCAAGAAAATTCCGGTCGCCGACCTGCGTCCCGGCATGGTGATCAGCGGCTACGTCTGCGACTGGGGAGGAGACCCGGCCCACTGGGGACGCAAGACCATCCGCCGCCAGGACGAGATTGAAAAAATCAAAAACAACGGCATCGAAGAGGTCTACATCGACACCACCATGGGGCTGGATGTGGTGGATGCGCCCACCCTCCAGGAGGTCAAGGCGGCGGCTGCCCGGGAGCTCAAAAAAATCGGCCAGCAGGGCGAGGCGGGCTCACGAACCGCTGCCAAACCGGTGTCCATGCAGGATGAACTGGCCAACGCCAGACGGGTGACGGATCAGGCCAGGAAGGTGGTCTCCGGTGTCCTGACCGATGTCCGACTGGGCAAACAGGTGGAGGTGGGACCGGTCCGGGAGGCTGTGGAAATGATGACCGAATCGGCCTTCAACAATATCGGGGCCATTCTCAGTCTGAGTCTCATCAAACGCAAAGACGAATACACCTTCATGCACTCCGTCAACGTCGGGGTCTTCCTGATGTCCTTCTGCCACACCCTGGGCATGGACCGGGAACTGGTGGTCCAGGCCGGCATTGGCGGCATGCTGCACGATCTGGGCAAAATGAAAATCTCCCTGGAGATCCTCAACAGCCCCAACAAACTCACGGATGCCGAGTTTGAGACCATGAAGTCCCATCCCCGCTTCAGTGCCGACATCCTGCGGGAGACCTCCGAAATCACCCCGCTCTCCATCCAGGTGGCAGAGCAGCATCATGAACGTTTCAACGGCAGCGGTTACCCGTACAAGCTGGCCGGCCAGGATATCGGCCTGTTCGGCCAGATGGCGGCCATTGTCGATGTCTACGACGCCATCACCACTGACCGGAGTTACCACAAGGGCATGTCCAGTCACGATGCCCTGAAAAAGATGTTCGAATGGTGCAAGCACCACTTCGATCTGGCCCTCTTCCAGCAGTTTGTCCAGTGTGTGGGCATCTACCCGGTCGGCAGTCTGGTCCGTCTGGAGGACCAACGCATCGGCGTGGTGGTGGAAAACCACCGGGAGGCACTGCTCTTTCCGGTGGTGCGCCTGATCCTGGACGGCAAGCGCAAATGCACCATCGAGCCGGTCACGGTGGATCTGCTGACCGTCAAGGAGGAGCAGGCGTTCCGCATCAGCGATTATGAAGCACCCGCCAAATGGGGCATCGATCCCAAAAAATACCTGCCCAGGGCGGACCTGTACCGCTAAACCGCACCCATTTTGAGAGACGCAGTCAGTACTGCGGGTCCAGGGGGGTCACCCCCCTGGCGGGTCCAGGGCAGCGCCCTGGGACTTTGCCGTTGCTGTTGCTGTTGATTTGCCAGGAAAGCCGCAGCCGGTGTTTGCTGCGGCGTCCTCAGCATGCGCCGCAGGCAATCTGGCGGACATGTCATGGCCTGTGCCCGTTACATGGCGCCAATTTGTTTGATAATATGGATTTATAGTG
>JAMOAX010000192.1:0-4201 GCA_039908555.1 Magnetococcus sp. DMHC-8 | reverse complement strand
CTTAAGTGGGGGGCCAGCGCCGCCACCGTTTGCGGAAGGGCAGACCGGACCGCCGGCTTGACCCGGCGGACTGGGAGAGGGTGGCGGCGGGCAGGCCGCCGGCACCGGGCATTCAGGGAGTGGGCACGATGGAACAGTTGATTTCTGCAGAAGAGCTGATCAATTTTTTGGGCACCGTGGAGGGATTGAAAGAGATTCCGACCGAGGATCTGGATACTTTTGTCACCCCGCTCATCAGCATCGCCACCTATGAACCGGGGCAAACCATTATTGCCAGGGGGGTGATGGGCACTCACCTGTTCATTCTGTACGAGGGGCGCATGCGGGCCGACGTGCCCCTGTCGGATGGCAAGACCTTGCAATTTTTTCTGGAAAAGGGAGCCGTGGTGGGTGAAATGTCGCTGGTCTCCAGCCGGCCTGCCAAGGCCGATGTGGTGGCGGAAATCCCTTCGATTTTGCTGCTGTTGGATATTGAAACCTGCCAGTCGCTCATGGTCAATCTGTGGCGCATGACCAAGGCCTTTGCCGGTCTCATCGGGGCGCGTCTGGCCAACCAGGCCTGATGCGGTGCCTGATCGTTGGGGGGTTTCAATAATTTTAGCACGTATTTTGCATCTGTCAGTCGAGTGGTTGGGTTGTTCTGGTTATCATACGGTCAAAAAAGGTTTTTTTACGGCATGCCGGCCGGCGTGACTGTGTCGCAACCCTCGTTACATGTCCAAAATTTTGACGGAGAGCCGTATGCTGGACTGGACTCTGCAGTTGCTGAATCATGCGTGGGCGCCCTGGGCCGCGGTCGGTTTCCTGTTGTTGTGGGGAGGGGGGCACTGGTTTGCCCTGCAGAGCCATTTTTTTCGCCCGCTGCACCGGCAACTGGTGGAGATGCGCCGGCAGTTGGAGGAGACCCCTGAGGAACCGCTGGCCTTTGCGGCCTGCTATCCGGAGATGGCCGAGACCATGGCCAGGCATCGCCTGCTGATACCGGCCTGGACGGCCTTCAGCCGGACGCTGGAGCTGCCTGCCACCCGGGGCATTCCGGTACGCGGCAGTCGTGCACCCGGCCATTTTTTTAATGCCGAGACCTTGATGGGGCGGGAGGCGGCCCACTATTACTACAACACGATCCCCAACCTGTTGCTGGGGGTCGGGGTGTTGTTGACCCTGATCGGCCTGGTGGCGGCCATCCATTTTGCCATTCGGGGCATGGCGAGTGAGGATTTGTATGCGACCCAGGGGGCCCTCATGGGGTTGCTCAACGCGGCCTCCGTCAAGTTTCTTTCATCCATTGCCGGTTTTGCCATTGCCCTGCTGTTTTCCTGGGAGGAAAAGCGGCACCGGCACCGTCTGGAGCGGGATGCCGAGCAGATCTGTCAATTGTGGCTGGACCGGGTGGAGTGGACCGGTGACGACCAGGTGGACCGGGATCAGCTGCAGGCCACCCGGGCCCAGTCGCGCCATCTGCAGGAGATTGCCGACCGCCTGCACCAGATGATCACCCAGCCGACCTTTCAGGCCCAGACGGGCCGGTCGACCGGGGATGCCCTCCTCAACGAGGCAGTCGTGGAGCGGTTGGCGACCCGCCTTGACACCCGCATGAGCCAGTTGCAGGAGACGGTGGCGACCCTGGACCAGACGCTCCGGACCCGACCGACTGCGGATGAACCCTGGGTATCGTCCGGCACTTCCACTGCCCTGCTGGAGCGGATTGCCGCACAACTGGAAGAGGGTGTGGCCACCCTGACCGCCCGGTCCGCCCTGGCGGCGAATGCGCAGGGTGCCTTGCTGGAGCGACTGGGTGAACAGATGGCGCAGGGGGTGGCCACCCTGACCCACCAGGCGATGAGCGGTGGCGGGCGCGGTGACCTGGAGCCGTTGCCTCTCCTGCTGGAACAGTTGGGCATCCGGCTTGAGGAGGCCATTGTCGGCCTGGGAGAACGGCTGGAAACCGCTGCCGGGCAGTCGGGCGCGGAGGAGGTGCTGCAGGCCGTGCGCCGTGAAGGAGCTCAACTGCTGCGTGCCAGTGAAGAGAGCACGCGGGCCTTGCTGGAACTGGTTGGACGCCGTTTTTCCGAGGCCACGGCCACGACCACCCTTGCCGAGTTGCGACCGGCCGAGCGGGAGGGCCTGTTGGAGAGGGTGGCGGTGCGCATGGAGCAGGCGGTGGCCAGTCTGGGCGAGGTGGGTTTGGCTCCTTTTTTTGACAGCCTTCGCCGTGAGATGGCGCTGTTGCCCGGTCTGGGTCAGCAAACCATGACCGAGACGCTGCAGACCAGTTTTGCCCGGATCACGCAACAGTTGGACAGTGTGACCGCCGCCCTGGAGAACAAGGTCTGGGCAGCCGACACCCTGCCGGACATGACCGGGCTGGTCAAGGCCATTCACGGTGAGGGGGAGCGGTTGCTGCGGGCCAACGAGCAGGCCATCGGGCGCCTGTTGGCGGAACTGACGCAGCAGGGCATGGCGCCTGCCGTTCCGGGGGGGGAAGGAGAGGCGATCACCTTGTTGGCCCGGATGACCGAGCAGTTGGCCGCCATTGACCAGACCTTGACGACCCGGGCGGCCCTGGCGGAGCAATCGGTCGCGGTCGGTGCCCCGCCACCCGATTGGGAGGGGCTGTTTGGGCGCCTGCGACGAGAGGGAGAGCGATTGGTGCAGGCCAACGAGACCGCCATGGTTGGTTTGCTGAACGAGGTGACCCGACGTTTTGCGGCGGTTTCGGCCACCACGGCGCTGGCCGAGCTGCACCCGGAGGAGCGGTCGGAGCTGCTGGACGGGGTGGCGGTGCGCATGGACCGGGCGGTGGCCAGTCTGGGGGAGTTGGGATTGACGCCTTTTCTGGACGGCATACGTCAGGAGATCGGCCAGTTGATCAAAACCAACCAGCAGGCGGTGGGGCAGTTGCTGGACGAGCTCAGCCGGCGCGCCCGGGAGCAGGGTCCCCCGTTGCTGGGACCGGGTCTGGCCGAGTTGACGCAACTGATGACCCGGCAGCGGGGCGAGGAGATGCGTCTGTTGGAGCGGGTGGCCACCGAGGTCAATCGTGCGGTGGCGGCGCTGGATGCCCGGATTGGCCGGGCCACGCCTTTGCAGTTGCGGACGCTGGTGGACACGGTACAAGAGCAGGGTCAGGAGATTGTTCGGGCCCTGCGATCAGGCGGCGGAGCGGGCCGCGTCGGGGAGCAGGCGTTGTTGCCGGCGGCAACACCCCGCCCTGTGGTCGGCGCGCCGCCGTCGTCGGCACAGGTGACGCCACCGACCGCACCGGTCGCCCTGCCGGTGGCGCAGGGGGAAGCGGTCGGGGCAGAGACGTGGCATGCCCTGCTGACGCCGCGGGTTGACCAGCCTGCGCCGGCCGTGGTCAAGACCGGGACGGCGGAGACGGCGGCGGCGGCGGGTGGGTGGATTGCTGTGCCTGCCCAACCGGTGGCGGCGCCGTCCGAGGCAGGTCTGGTGGTGGCCTATCAGACGGTTCATGAGGCAGAGGCGGGGGTGCAGACGGCGATTTCCGCGTGGGTGGCTGCCCGGGTGGCGGGAGAGGTTGTGCCGCCCGAGCAGGGGCGGTCGACCGGAAAGGGCACGTTGTCCCGCATGTTGCCGGCGTTGGCCCAGCGGGCCTGGGAGATGCGGCAGCGGGAGGACAGACGGGCCCTGGTGGTGATGGCCGGGCAGGGAACGGCACGGGACCTGGAGGTGCGGGCCAACCAGCTGGATGATCCGTTGGCCCGTCCTTTTGCGCCCGCGCTGGTGCAGGAGTTTGGCGCCAAAAAAGCCCATCCATGGCAGCCTTTTACGGTATTCGTCGCCCGACAGACCGCAGAGTTTCTGGAAAGTCAAAAGCGCTTTTCTTTGTTCAAGTAGTGGGACAACCGACCTGAACCGCACCCATTTTGGGATACATCGTCATTGCGGGTCCAGGGGGGTCACCCCCCTGGCGGGTCCAGGGCAGCGCCCTGGGATTTTGCCTTTGCCGTTGATTTTAAAAGCAAGCCGAAGCGGTTTTTGCTTCGGCGCCCTCAGCATGCGCCGCAGGCAATCTGGCGGATATGTAATGGCTTATACCCATCACATGGAGTCAATTTGTTTGATAAATATCGGGATTTATGGTGACAAGCAGCCTGCCTGCGGCGCATGTTGGGCGCGCTGCGCGTGACGCAAAAACCGCGTCACGCTTCTCTTAAAATCGCGCCAAAAGGCAACAGCA
>JAMOAX010000191.1:0-4202 GCA_039908555.1 Magnetococcus sp. DMHC-8 | reverse complement strand
CTGTAGAGGACTTTCACCTCCAAGTATGTGTGCCATGCCGGGCACACAACAGCAAAGTCCCAGGGCGCTGCCCTGGACCCGCCAGGGGGGTGACCCCCCTGGACCCGCAGCCGTTTTTGCAGAACCTGTCAGTCCATTCCGCTACCGCAACGTCTTCAACATGGACTCCCGCGCCTTGGCAATCCCCTCTTCACTCATCTTGACCGGTACATAATCCTCGGAATGCTTGGCCAGGATGGTGACCGCCTGGAACGGCTCCCCCGCCCGCCAAACCCCCTCCACGATCACCCCCTGTCCCTCCCGGAACAGATCGGGGGTCATCCCCTCATACTGGACGGGCAGACGCTCCGTATTGTCCGCCACCAGAAAACGGATCTTGAGAGTGCCCGGCTCCCGCACCAGCGAGCCCTCCTGCACCAACCCGCCCACCCGTACCTTGCGCCCGGACAGCTCGGTCCCCTTGGCCTTGAGCTCGGTGGGCGTGTAAAAATAGACCAGCGCCCCGGTAAACGAGGTGAAAACCAGTGCCAGCAGGGCCACCACCACCACCAGTACACTGCCAATCATGAAAAAACGTTTGCTCCGACTGTTCATGACACCTCTCTCCCCTCGGCCCGCAACCGCTCCTGCAACCGCCGCAATCGTCGCCACCACAGCCAGGCCATGCCACCCAACACCAGGATCGTCAACCCATAAACACCCAGCACATAATCGGTATAATCAGTCATGGCCATGCTCCAACCGCTCCGTCTCCAACGCCTCCCATTGCCGCCGGGCCGCCACCTCCCGACTCTTCAACACCAGCAGCCAGGCACCCAGCAATACAAACGCCACCGACATGACCAGCAGGGGCGGCAACAACTCCCCGGTGATCGCCTGTTTGGCCGGTCCGGCAAACGAGGGCGGTTGATGCAAGGTCCGCCACCAGACGACCGAAAAATGAATAATGGGCAGGTCCACCACCCCGACAATGGCCAACACCGCCGTCGCTCGCGCCGCCTTGCGCGGATCATCCAGGGCATTGCGCAATGCCATCAACCCCATGAACAAAATCAATAACACCAACATGGAGGTCAGACGCGCATCCCAGGCCCACCAGGCACCCCACATCGGCTTGCCCCAGATCGAACCGGACGCCAGGGTCACAAAAGTGAAACCGGCCCCCACCACTACCGAAGCCTCCGCCAGAATGTCCAGCGTCTCCGTGCGCTTCCACAAAAACAGGACACTCACCACGGTCAAAAACAGATAACTCAACAACGACAATTTCGCCGCCGGCACGTGCACATACAAAATGCGCACCGCATCCCCCTGTTGATAGTCCGCCGGGGCCGTCATCACCAGCCACAAACCCACCCCCAACGTCAATGCCGTCAGTACGCCGAGGGGAAATTGTATCCTTGCCAGCCATTTCATAGGGTAGACACCATGGAAAAAAATGCGCGTTGGAAAGTGCGGCCTTGATCATCGTTTCGTCCGGCAGCGTGCCAGGCCCCGTCAGCTCGCCTGCGGCGCATGCCGAGGGTGCCGCAGCAAAAAGCGGCTGCGGCTCTTTTTAAAGTCAACAGCAAAGTCCCAGGGCGCTGCCCTGGACCCGCCAGGGGGGTGACCCCCCTGGACCCGCAACAGTCATCATTCCGCCACCAGCCAGCCAAATGCCCAGGGCGCCAACGCCAGATAGACGACATCAAAAATCACCAGCAAACGCACCCAGGGGGCCGCCTCCATGCCCGGGTCCAACAGGGCCGCCACCGCCTGAACACCGGCAATCAACAAAGGCGCCGTCAACGGCAACAACAACAAAGCCAGCAAGGTCTCCCGGGAACGGGCCGCCTGGGTCATGGCCGCCAGCAACACTCCCAGACCGGTCAATCCCAGCGTGCCCAACAGCAACACCCCCAGAATGACCGGCAATTGTCCCCATGCATCCACATTGAACAACACCAGGGTCAAGGGCAACAGCAAAATCTCAACCAGCAACGTCAACAAAAGATTGCCCAGCCATTTGCCCAGAAACACCACCCCCCGGGGCACAGCCGCCAACAGCAATCCCTCGAAAGCGCCATCCTCCTCTTCCGCCTGAAAAACCCGCCCCAACCCCATCAGACTGGTGAACAACACCGTCACCCACAACAGACCAGGCAACAGCCGGGTCGCCTCCCGGCGATCCGGGTCAAAAGCTACCTGGAAAACCACCAGGACCGCAATGGCAAAAAACAGCATGGAAGAAAGGGTGGCCCGCTGTCGCCAATCACCCACCACATCTTTCCAGGCAATCCGGTAGGCGGCCCGCCAGACCGTCAACACGGCTCTTCCTCCCCCTGCCCGTACAACCGGCCACCCCGCAAACGCAACGGACGGTGGGAGAGAGCCGCCACCCGCTCCGGGTCGTGACTGGCCATCACCACCACGCCACCGGCCTGCAAAAACCGGTGCAACAGTGCATTGAGCCAGCTCACCCCCTGGGCATCCAACGCCGAATACGGCTCATCCAGCAACAGCAAATCCGGACGGGAGATCAACAGACGCGCCAGGGCCAGCCGCTTTTTCATGCCCGCCGAAAACCAGCGAACCGGTTGCTCGGCATGACGGGCCAGTCCCGCCACCCCCACCGCCTCCCGCAGCAGCGCCCCGTCGGGACGCAAACCGTGCAGGTCAGCAAAAAATTGCAAATTTTCCAATGGCGTCAGATGGCCATACAGGTGGGTGTGGTGCCCCACAAACAACAGACGACGGCGCACCTCTTCCCCGTGCTCGGCCACGACCAGGCCTGCCAGGTGATACGCGCCCCGTTGCACCCGGAAACGGGTGGCCAGCAGGGCCAGCAAGGTGGACTTGCCACTGCCGTTGGCACCCAGCAGCACGCCGCACTCGCCAACCGCCAACGCCAGATCGACCCCGCTAAGTACCCGGTGGCGACCAAAACTGTGGTGCACCCCGCAGATCGACAACAGGGGGATCACCCCGGCAGGCTGGTGGTTCGCGCTCATTTTGGTCCTCCACTTAAGCCGGGACAGTTTGATAAATAAAGGTAAATGAGATGGGTCTGGGAAGGGGCTGGCCCCTTCCCAGCGGGGTGTGGGGCAGAGCCCCACAAAGACCTTGATTCTGTTCGGGGCTTCGCCCCGGACCCCACCAGGGGCGTTGCCCCTGGACCCCACCGGAGGGAATAATTCCCCCCGGCCCCCCTGATCATTTTGTCCCGGCTTAAGTGGGAGGCCCTCATTTTTTTAAAAATACCACCGTACCGGCCATGTGCGCCTGCTCCTGCACCCACTGGGCGGCCCTTTCCGCCTGGGCACGATCCGCAAAAGGACCGACACGCACCCGGTAATAGTTTTTGCCATCATTGACAATATCACTCCGCGACACCGGCAACTGCTCACCGTCCAACGTCAGGGCAGACAAGGTCTGGAACAGGGCCTGGGCATTGGCCTCAGTGGAAAAGGTGGCCAGTTTGACCCAGTACTCCCTGGACTCCTCCCCGCGGTGGGAGGCGGTTGCCGCCGGACGCGGCGACGCACGCGGCGTGGCAACCGGATCAGCCACCGCCAGTGTCAGGGAAAGCCGGGTCGTACTCTGCAACGGCGTCGCCGGCACAGGGGGCAATTCCAGCCGTTCCGGCGGGTCCGACACCGGTTGCTCCTGGCCCAGCGAGGCCGAAAAGGCGCGCGCCGACAGCTCGGTGCGCACGGATTGGCCAGGCTCCCCGGAGGATGGCACCGGCACAGGCGCCGGCTTGGGCACAGGCGCCATCACCCGTTCTGGTGGTGGTGGTGGCAGCGGCGGCACACTGCGCTCCAGACGCACCGGCCTCTCCTCCGGCGTCTCCTCCGGCGGCGGCGCCTGACGGGCAGCCTCCAGGGCGCCGGCATTGGGAGACCAGGCATCCAGAGGTTCCACCCCGTATTTGTGCTCTGCCTGTTCGGCATGACCGGCAGTCTGCGGGCCAGGCAAGGCCAGCCGGACTGCGGTCTGGGTCACAAGGGCCTGATCCGTCTGCACTGCGGCAGGCGCGGCAGCAGGCACAGACCTGTCAGCCCCCTTTGCTACCACCGGCACCGACCTCCCGGACGCCGCCGCAGGGGGCGAGGCCACCGCCGCAGGGGGCGAAGCCGCCGCAGGGGGCGATGCCGCCGCAGGGGGCGAGGCCGCCGCAGGGGGCGAGGCCGCCGCAGGGGGCGAGGCCGCCGCAGGGGGCG